>CAZWDF010000014.1:0-17136 GCA_964632335.1 uncultured Candidatus Saccharibacteria bacterium
CTTTTGCCTTAATAAAAGTTCCCCTCCTGGCTTTAACATAGCCCAGAATTCTCGAAATTTCCACGTTGGTTTTCATTGAATAACCCTCAAGACAAACTTTTCTGCCGTGTTTTTCTGATAAAGTGATAATTTGCTGGATTCGATTAATTAGAGAGGCAAAGGTGGCGGCTATGACCCTTCCCGGAGCTCTTTTTATAATTTCTTCTAAATTCTTTGCTATTTCCGTTTCAGAAAGAGAGTGTCCCTCCTCTTCAGCCCCGGTTGAATCTGAAAGCAAAAGCAGAATTTTTCTCTTAGCCAAGTCGCGAAGTTTCTCAAAATTCGTTGGTAGATCATTTACCGGAGCAGGATCAAACTTAAAATCAGAAGTGTGCAGAATATTGCCAACCGGAGTTTCAATAAATAAACCTAAATTATCAGGAATGTTATGGTTTTGCTTGAAGAATAGGATTTTAAATGGTCCCAATTTTATTATTGAGCCGTCTTTAACTTCATTAATTTCTAATTTCGGCTGCAAAGGAAAATCATCCTGTCTCTTTAAAATGATTCCCCGGGTTAAAGGCGAGGCATAAAGTTCTAAATTAGGTCGCCATATCTTTTCAATCAAATAGGGGACAGCGCCAATGTGGTCATAATGGCCGTGAGTAAAGACAATACCCAAAATATTTTTTTGTTTTCCTTTAAGATACTCAATATTTGGGACGATAAAATCAATTCCCGGCATATCTTCTTCGGGCATACGAAAACCCATATCAATGATTAAAATCTCCTTTTGATACTCAAGGAGTGTCATATTTCGACCCACCTCACCTAGCCCACCCAAAGGAATTATTCGAAGATTCGCTTGTTTTATTCGTTGAGCCATATAGAAAAATGACTAATGACTAATTTCTAATGTTTAATCAAATCCCAATGACTAATGACAAAAATTTTTAGACATTAGACATTTTGACATTAGACATTGATTAGAAATTAGGTCAATTAGAAATTAGAAATTCATTGTGTGGTGCGGACGGTGGGACTTGAACCCATAAGGGATTTCTCCCATAGCGTTCTGAACGCTACGCGTATTCCAATTCCGCCACGTCCGCAAGTTGACAGACTACAACCCTCCCTCCACCCTCCTGCCTTCGGCAGGCACCTCGGTCCGTCCTCTGTTAAGCTATAGAGTTTGGAGGAAATTTTTAATTTCTGGACCGAATTGAGGATGTTTTAAAGAAAGATAAAAGTTTGATTTTAAATAAGCTAATTTATTTCCACATTCTAACCACTTTCCTTCAAATTCATACCCATAAACTTCTTTACCGTCTTTTACTGCCTTAGCTAAGATTTCGCTTGTTATTAATTCTTGGTTTTTATTTAAGGAGGCTTTTTTGAGCCATTCAAAAACTTCTGGGGTAAAAATGAATTTACCAACAATAGCTAAATCAGAGGGAGATTCTTTAATTGTTTTGGGCTTTTCAACAATTTTTTTAATCAGGTATTCTCGGTTAGCTACCTTTTTTCCTCCTATCATTCCGTAAAATTGAAAACTTTCTTTTGGAATTCTATAAAGGGCGACTACTGGTTTTTTGTATTTTTTGAAAACCTTAATTAGCTGCAAAATACAGGGGATTTTTGACTCCACTACATCGTCTGCCCACAAAACAGCATAGGGCTTTTCGCCCACTAAGCTTTGAGTTTGTAATAAAGCATTACCATCGCCCAGAGGTTGTTTTTGTAAAACGTAGGAAAAAGAAAATTTTTTAGTAATTTTTTCTAATTTTTTAAGTTCTTTCAGAAGATGATTTTTTTTCCTCATTTTTAAAATCTCTTCGATTTCTGGTATTTTTTTAAGATATTTGGCAAAATAGTCCCCAACCTCTCTTTTATCTGGCCGAATAACAAAAATAATTTCTTCAATTCCCGAAGCTACAGCTTCTTCAACAATATATTGAATAACAGGTTTATCAACTAGCGGCCAGAGTTCTTTTGGTAAAACTTTACTCAGGGGTAAAAATCTTGTTCCCAGGCCAGCGATTGGTATTATTGCTTTTTTGATGCTTCGGCTTTGCTCAGCATCAACCCTGAGCTTTGTCGAAGGGTTGATTTGTAACATATTTTATATTTGGGCGAAGAGGACTTCGTCCTCTTCTTCACCTACCCGAGTCGCAACGAAGGGTGAAAAAGAGGTTTACCTCTTTGACTTCGCTTCCATTGTCGAAAGAGAATTTTATTCTCTTTCTCACCTTCGCTTCTTTCGGAAACTCGGTTATGGAAGCTCGGTTTTTAACCTTCGCTTGAATTCTTCGATGGTTTTTACAGGAGTTGGATCCACTTTGTATTCCAGAGCTAACCAATAAGCTGTCCAAAAACCTAAGACAACGCTAGAAAAAATTCTCTCCAGCATTGTTTCGCCTGCCATATCAATAAATTCTACTTTTACCCCCTCTTTTTCTATTAAATCTTTTGTAATTCTCATTTGTTTTAGAATTCTGGGATGATCTTTTTTATCTCTTAGAATAATTACTGATAATTTATTCTTTTTCGAAACTTCACCGAGACCAACGATTTCATTATGGTTTAATTCGGGAAAATAATTTGCCATTGCTATTGTCTTTGCCGTTTCATTGAAACTATTTTTCCAGATTAATCCAATTTCTCGAAATTGCTTTGAAGTATAGATGAAGGGAATTTTTTGGAAAATTTTTTTTGCCAATTCTCTCCCCCGAATTTCAAACCCTTTTGATTTCAAAAAAGATTCAACTTTTAAAATTTCCTGACAAATTTCTGGACCTAAAATATTATGATTAACCAAAACCTGGACCAGAGCGGCGAACATTTCTCCCAGGGCTAATCGGGGCGGAATTTTTGGTCCGGGAATTTTGGCTAAAGGAATCTGATATTTTTTTGAGAGCTTTTCCAATTGTCCGCCAGTGGTAATGGTGATTAGCGGCAGTTTTCTCTTCAAGGCTTCTTGAAAAGCAGATATTGTTTCTTCAGTGTTTCCAGAATAGGAAAGGCAGATTATCAGGCTTTCATTTCCAGTTTGGGGAGGGAGGCCATAGGATTTGTGGCAAAAGACATCAAGGGGTCTTAAGGTAACCAAGATCTCGCCAGCCGAGGCCGAGCCTCCCATCCCGCAAATAATGATATTTTCTGGCCATCTCGTTAGTTTTCCCGGTTCCAAAAAAACATTTTTGGCAGCTTTTATTCCAATTTCAAACTGCTTGGGAAATTCCAGAATTATCCGGCGCATATTTGACCTATCTATATTTTGAATTTTGATAGGCGAAGAGAACTTCGTCCTCTTCTTCCCCCTCGCCCCCCACCAAGATTTGGTGGGGGGCTCGGTTTTTGATTTTTGAATTTTTAATGCCATGCTCTTTTTGTTCTGATATACCAATCCTCAATTCCAACAAACCTTTTTGAGGGACTGGTGATGATTTTAGCATTTATTCCTTTAATTTCTTTTGAAACCAAATAAAGATAATCTGGATTATATAAGAATATGACGGGGGCATCTTCAATTAAAAGCTCTTGGAAATTTTCTAACTTTTCTTTTCTTTCTGCCTCGTCCAACGATTTCCGCGCTTCTTCCAATAGTTTATCACATTCTTTATTTTCGAAGCCAGCTAAATTTAGGCCGGGGTCTTTTTTTTGAGACGAATGCCAGAAAGGAAAGGGGTCGGGAATAGCCCCTAAAACCTCGCCGAATAAAAGCATCTCGTAGTCCCGGGGTTTTATAACCTCCCTTTCAAATTTTAATTCTAATTCTGAAGTGGAGGTGTCGAAGGTTCGAAGCTCCACTTCTGCTCCGAGACTTTCCCACTGGGATTTCAAAAAAGAAGCCATTTCAATTAACATAGGTTGGTCAACAGTGGTTAAGGAGAACTTTAAAAAAATTTTCTCTTCAGGGTTTTCAAAGCAAATCTCATTTAATTTTGTCCGGGTAGCTCTTAAAACTTCGCCGGTTCCTTTTTCAAGGCCCTGGGGGTCCAAGATTTCTTTTTTGTATTTTTCTTGAAACCTAATTACAGCGGCTGCGGTTAATTTGCCAAAGAGACCTGTAATTTCCCCTTCAGGATAAACTTCGGGTCCGCCAGCTGGCGGATTGGCTAAACATTTTTGAAGTTCTTTTACTTCCTGTCCCTGAGCGCCTAATTTGAGATTACTCTTGAATTGGAAAGCAGGCTCTTTTTTAATAATTTTTACCAATTTTCCGTTCTCGGTTGCAACAAATCCGGCATTTTTTAAAATTTCTTTAGCCTCCTCCGGATTAAATTCATAAATTTTTGTGGGTGTTTTGAATCCGTAAATTTCTGGCAAAATCGGCGACTCAACAACTTTACCTCTATCATCTAAAATTTCTTTTAAAATCTCTTCCTTATTAATTCCGTAATTTAAGGCCTGTCTTACCTCTTTTTCAGATAGGACCTTTGATCCGCCAGCTGGTGGATTCGGATTGAAAAATACGGCAAAATATCTCGGCAGAGAAATCAAGTAAAGATTAAAATCTTTTTTCTGCCATTCAAGATTTTTAAGAGAGGTCAAAGATAATCCTTGAATTTCTCCTTTTTGATAGCCTTCAATCAGAGCATCTACGCTTTTATAAAACCGAAAAGTGATTTGGGAAAGATTTGGGAAAACGCCTGAGTATTTTGAATTTCTAACTAAATCTAAAGAAATTATCTCGCCCGTCTTATCTTGGTTCAGGATTTTTAGTTGGAAGGGGCCCGAGCCAATTGGTTGTAAGTTCTGAGTGGTTAAATGAAAATTTTGAGGAGAGATATCCTTCCAGAGGTGTTCCGGTATTATTTTCAGAGTACAATTTTCCAGAAAAACAGCCGAGGGATTTTTTAATTTGAAACGCAGAGCTTTCTCAGAAATTTTTTCTACTTCGACTCCTAACCAATTTACTCTTAGGGGACTATTGAAATCGGGATTTTGGATTGTCTCTATGGTGAAAACTACGTCGTCAGCTGTAAGTTTTTGGCCGTCTGACCAAAAAAGATTTTCTTTCAAATAAAATTCGTAAACTTTTCCATCGTCCAAAATTTTATATTCCTTAGCCAAATCAGGAAGGATCTCGCCTTCGGGACCATACTTCATTAAACCTGAAAAAATGAGCTGGACTAAGTCCCGGTCGACATCAGAAGTTTCAGCATAAATTGGGTTAATAAATCTGGGAAATCCTACCACTCCCTCAATATAGGTTCCGCCCTGGCGAGGCCTGATTTCCGTATTTTTAAAATAAAAATTAATTAAAATAAAAAGGAATGAACTGAAAAATAAAAAGAGGAGGGTGAGAAAGGAAATTTTCTCTTTTTTTGTTAGGACTTTAAAAAATTGCCTCCGTTGGTTTTTAGTTGGCAGACCCATCTTAGAGAACGAGATTAAGGATGGCTAAGATAATAAATAGTGCTCCAAAAACGCAAGTTAACCAGAAAATCTTTTTCTGGATACCTCGGCGAGTAGCATAAAATCCGCCTTCTCCCCCGAAGGCTGATCCCAAAGCTGTTCCTCGCTGTTGGAAAAGGATAAAAACCATCAAAAGCAAAGCGACGATAATTTGGGCAATTAATAAATATTGTTTCACCCCGTTAGAAGTCTGTTTTATATAGCATATGGCTAATTTCAACAGACTTTTGTTTTTTAGTTATGCCCCGCTATTACAGAACAGAAAAAATTTCTTAAATTTTTTCTGTCCAAGACTTCTAACGGGGTTTCATATTTTAGGTTGGTAGAGCCCCAAGAGCAAACTTATGAGCCAGATAATAACCGTTGTCCAAAAAAGAGGAATAATTCCAGAAATAACTAATTCGAGAAATAAAATATCGACAACCCAGACCATCAACATATTGATTATCAAACTGAAAAGACCGAAAGTTAATATCCTCAAAGGCAAAGTAATTATTTTTAAAACGGGTTTTAAGAAAAAATTAATTAATCCCAAGACGCAGCCAACTAAAACTAAAATCTGCCAAGCAGCGGTAAATTCTATTCCAAAGAGACTACTTTGACCAGGAATAATTTCCAAAGAAACTCCGGGGACAAATTTAGTAGCTAAAAATATTCCCAGAATTCCGGCGATAATTTGTAAGAATAACTTTGTCATGCTTCGACGGGCTCAGTATGACCCTGAGTTTATCGAAGGGTCATTTTCCTATCATAGCAAAAATCTAATTTTCGAGCAAGCCCCTTTTCCTCAGTTTCCTGTGATAGGAGATGGCGAAGCGGTGGGCTTCATCTCGAAGCTGCAAAATTAAATTGAAAATTTCTCTCGGCAGTTCTTTTAATAAAAGCGGTTCTTTTTGGCCTTCAATATATAATTTATTTTCTTTTTTCGCCAAAGCCATAGTTTGTATCTTGCCTGCCTGCCGGACAGGCAGGTATTTTGTATTTTGTGTTTCGTATTTGACTACAGATTGGGCGGCGTTAAGTTGCCCGTGTCCGCCATCGATCAAGATTAAATCCGGATAAGGCCACTCGGGATGCCCCAATCTTCTGGTTAGACATTCTTTTAGCATGGCAATGTCATTTGGTTTTCCAGCGATTTTAATTTTAAAGCGGCGGTAAAAATTTTTATTTGGAGTACCATCAATAAAAATAACCATAGAGCCTGCGGCGGCTTCGCCCTGGATATTAGAAATGTCATAAGCCTCAATCCGGGAAATTTCCCTTTTCGTTTTTAAAATTTTTTGTAAGATTTTCTGAATTTGGAGCCGTTGATGTTTAACATCAACAGATTCGAAAATTTTAGCATGAGCTAAAACCTTCTCTAAAGCCGGAACCTGGTCTCTGATTTTTGCCGCTTTCTCAAAATCCTGAAGTTTTGAAGCTTTTTTCATCTCCTTTCTTAGATTGATTATCGCCTGATTTTTCTTTCCTTGTAAAATTTTCATTAAATTTCTTGCATTTCCTTGACACTCTTTTCTCAAACTTATTGACTTCCGAAGTCGATAGGGTTGTTTTCCGAGGAGGGAGTTTAGTAGACAAGGCGCTGGGCACCTGTCAAGTTGATACCAAAGACATGGTCGATTAGGTAAGGTCTTGCAAGTTCTGTAAGGAAAAACTTTTCTTAAAACTTTTAAAGTCTGTTTCAAAGCACCGCCATCAACAAAAGGACCCACGTAATTAATTTCCAGTTTCCAATTTCTAATTTCTAATTTTGGCTGGTGGGTGAGAAAAATTCTGGGGAAATCCTCCTTGGTTTTTGCGACGAAAAAATAATTTTTATCATCTTTCCATATAACATTGTATTTCGGCTGGTATTTTTTAATCAGATTTGCTTCCAAAATCAGGGCCTCAATTTCCGAATCAGTTTTAATAAAGGCAATGTGTTTAACCTGGTTAAGCACAAGCCCGCTGCGGAAGCTGGGTTGCTGGAAATGATTTTTTACTCTTTCGCGAATATTAGTCGCTTTACCAATATATAAAATTTCCCGGCCTTTCTTGAAACAATAAACTCCAGGATTTTTTGGCAAATTTTTAATTTTATTTTTTGGAATAAATCTAAATTCACTCATTGTTCTTCCTTCGTCGTAATTTCGGGTTGAAAATAATTATTTAGTTTAATTTTTTTCGGAATCAGCTCGTTAACTTTACCATCTTTAATTAAGATTTCTAATATCTCACCTCTCATCGTTTCTTCGGAGAAACTCTGGTCAAAGACAAAATTTCCCAAGCTATAAAAAATCCATTTATCTTTATACTTCTCACTTTTTTGGACTACGTGAGGATGATGGCCGATTACTAAATCGGCCCCGGCATCAATAGCGGCTTTTGAAAATTCAATTTGAAATTGAGTTGGCTCTGCGGCGTACTCTTCGCCAGCATGCAGAGAAACAATTAAAATATCAACCTTTTCTTTCGCTGATTTGATATTTTCTTTTATCTTTTCCATATCTTCTTCACTCACCCAGGCGATCCCCGAATTTTCGGAAGTAGCTTTCCAACTCTCTGGTTCCAAATTAGTATAAGCCAAAAATCCAATTTTGGTGCCATTAACTTCTTTTATTACCGGCGAATAAGCTTCGTTTTCGTCAAATCCTCCGCCAACATAATCGACTCCGGCTGTTTTCAATTTCAAGAAAGTATCTTCTAGGGCTTCTCTTCCATAGTCAAAGGCATGATTATTAGCCAAAGATATTACGTCAAAACCAGCAAAAGTTAAACCTTCAATTACTTTGGGCTCAGCTCGAAAAGAGTAAATGCTGCCAGCTTTAGTTCCTTTGTCAGAGATTGGTCCTTCTAAATTGCCAAAAAGAATATCAGCCTTTTTAAGATCTTTCGCAATTTTTGAAAAGGGAAACCTAAAATCTCCGTTACCTTCGGTTTTCATCATATATTCTACTCCTCGATTGAGCATAATATCGCCAACTAAAACCACGGAAATTGTTTTCTTTTCAGGCGATATAATTTCTGAGCTATAACTGATTGATTTCGTAAATCCTTCAATTGTTAGAAGGAGGGTGAGGCCGGTAAGGACGGTGAAAGCGATTAAAATTAACCAAGGTAAAATCTTTTTCATTAACCGAGCTTTTATTTATAAAAGCGAAGGTGAAGAAGAGGACGAAGTCCTCTTCGCCTTCCACTTCTATTTTACCCTTTCTTGAAAGATTCGGAAATTTAGAGTATAATAGACGACTGCAATGACTGAAAATTTCATTAAAATTAGAGGGGCCAGGGTTCATAATTTAAAAAATATTGATGTAGATATCCCCAAAAATAAATTGGTGGTTATCACTGGAATTTCAGGTTCGGGTAAAAGTTCCCTGGCTTTTGACACACTTTATGCCGAAGGTCAGAGGCGTTATGTTGAAAGTTTATCGGCTTATGCCAGGCAATTTTTGGGAGTGATGGATAAACCCGATGTTGACAAAATTGAGGGAATTTCCCCAGCTATTTCCATTGACCAAAGAAAAGCGGCTCATAACCCCAGGTCAACTGTTGGCACCATCACCGAGATTTATGATTATTTGCGTCTCTTATTTGCCAAAATTGGAAAACCCCATTGCCCAAAATGTGGTAAAGAAGTCTCCCGTCAGACCATCGACCAAATTGTCGAACAAATTACGTTGCCGGGTCTCGTAGGAAAGGAGATTACTATTTTGGGACCGGTAATTCGGGGCAAAAAAGGCGAACATCGCGGAGTTTTAGAAGAAATTCAAAGAGGAGGCTTTGTTAGAGTAAGGATTGATGGGATAATTTATCGGATCGATGAGATTTTACCTCATCTGCTCGAGCGAAGCGAAGGGCGAGAGATGAACGAAGTTCAGCGAACTCCACCTCGCCTTGCTTCGCGAGGCTCGGCGATTGAGGAAGCTTTGGAAAAAACTTTGGAAAGAAAGAAAAAACACAGTATCGAGGTGGTCGTCGATAGATTAATTTTAGACAAAGGCCTTGATAAATCGCGATTGGTGGATTCGCTGGAAACAGCGCTGAAATTGGGAAAAGGAGTGGTAATGGTGGACGATTTAGTTTTCTCCGAGCATTTTGGCTGCGAGGAATGCGGAATCTCTCTGCCAGAGTTGGAACCCCGACTTTTTTCTTTCAATTCTCCTTACGGGGTTTGTCCGGCCTGTCAGGGCTTGGGAGAAAAACTGGAAGTTGACCCAAAATTAGTCATTCCCAATTCTAATTTATCAATTGCCGAAGGAGCAATTTTCCCCTGGGCTCATGCATCTCACAAAGTTGGCCGGCAGGGATTTTTCTGGTATCAGTTGGAAGAACTGGCCGAAAAATATAATTTTTCTTTAGATGTACCGGTTAAAGAATTGGCAAAGAAAGTGATTGATTTAATTTTGTATGGTGAAGGAGAGTCGAAGAAAGGCGATGAAGCTAAAGCTTCATCTTCACCTTCGCCTGCAAGGGCAGGCTCGGTATTTGAAGGAGTAGTTCCTTCTTTAGAGAGAAGGTATCACGAAACCGAATCTGAATACACCAGGAAGGAAATCGAGCAATACATGATTGAAAAGAAATGCGAAAAATGCCAAGGAAAGCGCTTAAAACCCGAAGTATTGGCAGTAACTGTCGCAGAACTATCAATAGATAAAATAGTTGAGATGCCAATTGAGAGATTAAGAAAGTTTTTTGAAAAAATACAAAATACCTGCCTGTCCGGCAGGCAGGCAAAATACCTGCCTGTCCGGCAGGCGGGCAAAATACAAGATACAAAGTATAAAATTGCTCACCGAGCCCCGCACCGCTCAGCGGGGCGGGGCGAAGGTAAAGATGAAAACGAAGTTTTCGTCGCCAAACCCATTATCAAAGAAATCATTAACCGCCTCCAATTCTTAATTGATGTCGGACTTAACTATTTAACTCTTGATAGGAAAGCAGCCACTTTGGCCGGAGGAGAAGAGCAGAGAATAAGGTTGGCTACCCAAATCGGCTCAAAGTTAACCGGAGTTTTATATATTTTGGATGAACCTTCGGTAGGTCTTCATCCCAGAGACCAAGGCAGATTGATTGAAACTTTAAAGAAATTGAGAGATTTGGGAAATACAGTAATAGTGGTAGAGCACAGTAAACACGCAATTAAGGCAGCTGACTGGATAATTGATATTGGACCCGGAGCGGGGAAACGTGGGGGACGAGTGATTTTCAAGGGGACGCCGAAAGAATTGCTGAAAAGCAATACCTTAACTGGAGATTATTTATCGGGAAGAAAGACTGTTGAAGTCAGACTTCAACAAAAGGAGAAAAATACAAAATACAAAATACCAGATACTAAATACTTGTTAATCAAAGGAGCGAAAGAACATAATTTGAAAAATATTGATGTAAAAGTTCCTTTGGGGGAATTTGTTTGCATTACCGGAGTTTCGGGTTCTGGGAAAAGTAGTTTGCTTAATGATATTTTGGCCCGAGTTCTGATGAAGAAATTTTACAAAGCCAAAGAAGAGCCGGGGGCTCACAAAGAAATTTTAGGTGTCGAATATTTAAATAAGGTGGCTTTAGTCGACCAGTCGCCAATTGGCCGCACTCCCAGGTCCAATCCCTGCACCTATACCGGAGCTTTTTCTTACATCAGAGACCTTTTTTCCAAAACCAAAGAAGCCAGGATTCGGGGTTACCAGCCCGGTCGCTTTTCTTTTAATGTCAAAGGTGGTCGATGCGAGGTTTGCGAAGGTCAGGGCGTAAAGAAAATTGAAATGTACTTTTTACCCGATGTTTATGTTCAATGTTCAGAATGTAAAGGCAAAAGATTTAATCAAGAAACCCTGGCGGTCGAGTACCGAGGGAAAAATATTGCTGAAGTTTTAGAAATGACAGTAGAAGAGGCCTTAGATTTCTTTAAAGTAATACCCGGTCTTTATCAAAAATTAAAAACCTTAAATGAAGTTGGTTTAGGTTATATTGAACTGGGTCAACCTGCTCCTTCTTTGTCTGGCGGCGAAGCTCAAAGAGTAAAACTGGCCACCGAACTTTCCAAAAAAGCAACCGGGAAAACATTATACATTTTAGACGAACCAACCACCGGTCTCCACCCCGATGATATAAAAAAACTTTTATATGTTTTAAGAGAATTAGTTAATCGAGGCAATACTGTGATTTGTATAGAACATGAACTAGATGTAATAAAAAATACAGATTATGTAATAGATTTAGGGCCAGAAGGGGGAGAGGAGGGTGGTTATATTGTGGCTGAAGGAACACCGTTTGAGATTACAAAAAACAAAAAAAGCTACACCGGAAAATATTTAAAGCTTGCCTTAGGTTCTTAAATAATACTCCCACCCCTTGACAAATTTTTGCTGATTATTAAAATAGAATATTAGCACTCAAAGGTCGCAACTGCTAAAAACCATTTACTTACATGAAATATGAAAATAAAACCTCTTTCAGATCACATTCTCATTGAACCGATAAAAGAAGAAGAAAAAACAAAGACTGGAATTTTACTACCGGAGACGGCTGAAAAAGAAAAACCAGAAGAGGGGAAAGTTATTGCCGTGGGACCGGGCAGAAAAACTGCCTCTGGCAAAGTTATTCCCTTGGACGTAAAAGCGGGAGATAAAGTTTTATTTACCAAATACGGACCAAACGAAATCAAGGTCGATGACAAAGAATATTTAATAGCAAAAGAAGAAGACATCCTCGCGATTATAGAATAACCGCGATGCCAATATACTAATACATACTAATGATACGAATATTAGTATAATTAGTATCAATTCGTATATTAGCATCGATATTTTATGGCAAAACAAATTTTATTTGACGAACAAGCCAGAAAAAAATTAAAGGCGGGTATTGATAAAATCACCAATGTAATTAAAGTCACTTTGGGGCCTAAAGCAAAACACGTTGTTTTAGACCGAGGTTTTGGGGCGCCGGAAATTTGTGATGACGGCGTGACTATTGCCAAAGAGATTGAGTTAGAAGATAAAGTTGAGAACTTGGGGGTAGAACTTATGAAGGAGGTGGCTGAGAAAACTAATGATGTTGCCGGAGACGGAACCACCACTGCCGTAGTTTTGGCTCAGGCGATGGTTTCTGAGGGTCTGAAAAACGTGACTGCCGGAGCTGACCCTTTGGCTTTAAAAAAAGGAATTGAAATAGGAGTAAAGAAAGTTATCGAGAATTTAAAGAAGGACTCAAAATCAATTTCAAAAAAAGAAGAGATTGCCCAGGTGGCCACCATTGCCGCCTTGGACCCAGAAATTGGTAACCTTATTGCCGACGTTTTTTCAGAAGTTGGAAAGGACGGGGTAATCACCGTTGAGGAATCAAAGAAATTTGGCTTGGAAAGGGAGATTGTCAAAGGCCTTCAATTTGATAGAGGATATATTTCTCCCTATATGATTACCAATCCAGAAAGGATGGAGGCAGTTTTGGAGGAACCCTATATTTTAGTTACTGACAAAAAAATTTCCGCCCTGACTGAGATTTTGCCGGCGATGGAAAAAATAGCCCAAACTGGGAAAAAAGACCTGGTCATTATTGCTGACGAGGTTGAAGGAGATGCCTTAGCCACCCTGGTTGTCAATAAATTGAGAGGCATCTTTAATGCTTTAGCCGTAAAATCCCCAGGATTTGGAGAGAGAAGAAAGGAAATGTTGCAAGACGTTGCCGTAGTTACCGGGGCCCAATTAATTTCTGAAGAGTTGGGATTGAAACTGGAAAACGTTGAATTGAAAAATTTAGGCCAGGCCCGGAAAGTTGTTTCAACAAAAGAAAAAACAACCATCATTGAAGGTAAAGGAAAAAAAGAAGATATTGAAGCCAGAATTTCCCAAGTCAAAAACGAATTAAAAACTACCGAATCTGAGTTTGATAAAGAGAAATTACAAGAAAGGTTGGCAAAGTTAACAGGGGGAGTGGCGGTAATAAAAGTTGGAGCAGCCACGGAAGTCGAACAAAAGGCAAAACAAAGAAAAACCGAAGACGCTCTGAATGCAACTCGAGCGGCAATCGAAGAAGGAATACTTCCTGGCGGGGGAGTAGCTCTTTTAAGGTCTATCCCGGTTTTGGAAGAATTAAAATTAGAAGGAGATGAAAAAACTGGTTTGAATATTTTAAAGAAAACTTTAGAGATGCCAATCAAGCAAATTGCTCAAAATGCTGGTTTAGATGGAGCCGTTGTCGTTGAGGAGGTGAGGAAACATCAAGGAGCTTTTGGATTCAATGCTAAAACCATGAAATATGAAGATTTGGTTCAGGCCGGAATTGTTGACCCAACAAAAGTTGTGAGATCGGCTTTGGAAAATGCCGCTTCATCTGCCTCAATGTTTTTAACCACCGAGGTAGTGGTCGCTGAAAAACCGTAAGAAAAGAAAGAGAAAGGCGGAATGCCGTCCATGGGAGAAGATTACTAATTAAAAATTTCTAATTACTAATTACTAGATTAGCCGAAAGCTCTTTCGGGTTGAAACTGGAGGAGTTTTTGGTTATACTAAAAGCAGGTCGAGTCATTATTAATTAACTTGAGCAATCTAACCATTATGAATTTATTATCTATTATCTTAATCGTTGTCGCTATTATAATTTTCTGGGTAATTTCCGCCTATAATCGTTTGGTTACCCTCAAAAATCGAGCAAAAGAGGCCTGGGCAGATATCGATGTTCAATTAAAAAGAAGATACGATTTAATCCCCAATTTAGTTGAAACGGTCAAGGGTTATGCTGCCCACGAAAGAGAGCTTTTCGAAAAAGTGACCGAAGCAAGAACAAGAGCGATGAAAGCCCAAACAGTCAAAGAAAAAGGAGAGGCAGAAAATTTCCTTTCCTCAACTTTAAAATCCCTTTTTGCCGTAGCCGAAAATTATCCTGACCTGAAAGCCTCAATCAACTTTCTTGAATTGCAAAGGGAGCTCCGTGATACCGAAGATAAAATTCAGGCAGCTAGACGTTTTTATAACACTAACGTTAGGGATTTGAATATCAAGATAGAAAGTTTTCCGGCAAATTTTGTAGCCTCTAGTTTTGGTTTTCAGAAAATGGAACTTTTTGAATTAGCTGAGGCAATAGAGAGGAAAGCAGTGTCTGTAAAATTCTAAAAATCTAAAAAAGTAAAAACATAAAAACTATTTTTATATTATTTTATTTTTATATTTTTAAGTTTTTATGACGCTTTATTCTCAAGCCGAATCAAATCTCCGTAAGACCTGGCTTTTAATGACCGGCTTTTTAATCTTCATTGTTGCCCTGGGCTGGCTATTTAGTTATTTATTTGGAAACCGAGATATTTTATTTTTTGCCGTTATTTTTAGCATTTTAACCAGCGTTTCCAGTTATTGGTATTCTGATAAAATTGTTTTGTCTTTGATGAAAGCTAAACCGATTGAAAAAAGAGATAACCCGGAACTTTACCGAATTATTGAGAACCTTTGTATCACTGCAGGCTTGCCTCTGCCTAAAATCTATATTATTGAAGAGCCCCAGCCCAATGCTTTTGCCACAGGCAGAGATGCAAATCACGCAGTTGTGGCCGTCACTCGCGGGCTTTTAAATAAATTGGAAAGGGTTGAACTCGAAGGGGTAATAGCTCATGAGCTGTCCCACATCGGCAACAAAGATATGCTATTGCAAACAATTGTGGTGGTTTTGGTAGGAATTGTGGCAATGCTTTCCAATTTCTTTTTGAGATTAAGTTTTTGGGGAGGAGGAAGAAGAAACTCCAAAGGTTCTGGCGGCTCATTATTGGCAATTTTGGGAATAATCGCAGCAATTTTAGCCCCCATTGCCGCCACTTTGATTCAGTTAGCCATCTCCAGAAAAAGAGAATTCTTAGCTGATGCTTCGGGTGCTCTTTTAACCAGATATCCCGAAGGTTTAGCTCTGGCTTTGGAAAAAATTTCGGCTGACCCTAATTCCTTAAAAATGGCAAATAATTCCACTGCCCATCTGTTTATTGCTTCGCCCTTTCGAGGAAGAGAGGCAAAAAGTTGGTTCATTAAGTTGTTTATGACTCATCCTCCTGTTGAGGAACGCATAAAAGCATTAAGAGAAATGTCACTATAAACTTTTTACTTGCCCCGTAGTTAAACGAAGTTTATACTATGGGGTGACCCATCCTCCCATTGAAGAAAGAATAAAGGCCTTAAGGCAATTAAAAATTTAAAAGCCGAAATTAGTCAAAGATTAATTGAAGACCGAAATTAATTAAATATTAATTGAAGGTTGAAATGAATCGAAGATTCATTGAAGGTTGGGGCGAAGAGGACTTCGTCCTCTTCTTCACCTTCGCTTCTATAAATAGAAGTTCGGTAAATGAATCGAAGATTCATTGAATAAGGAGAGGTCGCATAGTTGGTCTAGTGCGCGGCGCCGGAAACGCCGTATACCCGAAATGGTATCGCGAGTTCGAATCTCGCCCTCTCCGCAAAGGTCTTTTTAATAAAAATAATTATTTAAAAACCTATGAAACCCCGTTAGAAATTAAAAACTAACAGGGCTCATAGTTTTACCTAAATGACAAAAAAAATTTCTAACGGGGTGAAACTTACCCTTTCCATATTGCCGGAAAAATTGGGCATTTGCCATTTGAATAAGAACAGTCTTATCCCTGATTGGGCAAAGGATATTAGCTTTTGTTCTATTACGAGGACAAAAGACGAATTATCAATTATTTGCCCGGAGGATAAAATTCCGGGAGGAGTATTAGTGGAGAGAGGTTGGCGGGCTTTTCAGCTTCATACTTCTTTAGATTTTACGGCAACCGGCATTGTTTCCGGTCTTTCCACTCCTCTGGCTGAGGCTAAAATCAGCATATTCTGCATCTCAACCTACGAGACGAATTATATTTTGGTTGAAGATAAAAATCTTGAGAAAGCCAAAAAGATTTTGGGCACTTTTTGCGATATTAAAAAATGATTGGTTCACCAATTGACGAAATTAAAAATCGGCTTGATATTGTTGAAGTGATCGGAAGTTATATTAAGCTCCAGAAAGCCGGAGTAAATTTTAGAGCAATTTGCCCCTTCCATTCGGAGAAAAAACCATCGTTTTTTGTTTCGCCGACTCGGCAGATTTGGCACTGTTTCGGATGCGGAAAGGGCAGTGACGTCTTTGGTTTCGTAAAAGAAATTGAAAATGTTGAATTCGGTGACGCTTTAAGGATTTTAGCTCAAAGAGCGGGAGTAGAATTAAGAAAATATACTCCAGAGTACGCCAAATTAAAAACCGAAAGACAAAGACTATATGAGATTTATGAATTAACCTCTCTATTTTTTGAAAAACAACTTGAGGCAAGCTCGGTTGGAAAAGAGGCAAAAAGATATCTTCTGGGCCGCGGCATAACCGAAGAAAGTATAAAAAAATGGCGTTTGGGTTACTCTCCTGATACCTGGCAAGGATTGTCTGATTTTCTGGTTTCAAAAGGATACACGAAAGAAGAGGCAGAACGAGCCGGCCTATCCATTAAAGATGAAAGGGGCTCATTCTTTGACAGATTTCGGGGCAGAATTATCTTTCCGATTTTCGATTTTAATTCCCAAGTTATTGGTTTTGGCGGCAGAGTTTTTAAAGAAAAAGATAAAGAGGAGATTGCAAAATATGTTAACACCCCCAACACCCTTTTATATGATAAAAGCCGGGTTTTATATGGTTTGGATAGGGCAAAATTAGAAATAAGAAGAAGAGATACTTGCGTTTTAGTTGAAGGTTACACCGATGTGATAATGTCCCATCAGGCAGGGATTTTTAATG
>CAZWDF010000015.1:0-16834 GCA_964632335.1 uncultured Candidatus Saccharibacteria bacterium
ACCCGAACAAGGGTTTCCTTTTAGACGGCGATGACTCAATTAGGAGGACATGCCTTATATCTTTCTTCTACTGACCTCCAGCTCAGCCGAGGAGAAAGTATTGAAGATACTGCCAGGACTCTATCTAGTTATGTTGATGGAATTTTAGCCAGAGTTTTTGACCATCATGATATTGCAAAATTAGCCAGAAATTCCTCGGTTCCAGTGATTAATGGCTTATCAAATGACTTCCATCCCTGCCAAGCCTTAACCGATCTCTTTACTATTTGGGAGAAAAAAGGGAATTTAAAAAATCTAACTATAGCTTTTCTTGGAGACGGAGATAATAATGTCACTAATTCTCTTTTGCTTTTGTCTAGCAGGCTCGGTGTAAATTTAAAAGTAGGATGTCCGAAAAAATATAAAACTCGGGAAGAAATAATAAATTTAGCTAAAAAAGACATTTTAGAAAACGGAATTAAAATTGAGGTTTTAGATGACGCTAGAGAAGCTGCCAAAAATTCTGATGTAATCTACACCGATGTCTGGGTAAGTATGGGCAGAGAAGATGAGAAAGAAAGGATTGAGACCCTCTCCCCCTTTCAAATAAATAAAGACCTTTTATCCTTTGCGAAAAAAAATGTAATGGTAATGCATTGCTTACCAGCCCACCGGGGTCAAGAAATCACAGATGAAGTAATCGATGGACCAAATTCCATCGTCTTTGACCAAGCCGAAAATAGATTACATGTCCAAAAAGCAATCTTGACATTTCTTTTGAAATAAGATAAGATAGAATTGTCCTAGTAAATCGGGTGATTGCTCCCGCTGAAAGCGGGAGAGGAAAGTCCGAACACTCACTCCTCAGAATTTCTGAGGGTTAAAAAGATAATGGATAACATCCATCGGCCGTGAGGCTAGAGGTGCGAGCAGAGACGTGCGAAGCCGAAAGGTTGAGCATCCCGTCGAATGACGGGATAGTCCTACAGCAATGTAGGGGTGAAACGGCTAAATCCTTATCGGGTGCAAGAACAAAGCCCCGCCCTTTCTATCTTAGGGAATACCTACGAGATTTCGATAAAAGACTATAGTTGTTTTTCTGAAATCTCGAATTTCAACAAGAAAGGGCGGGGTGAAAAGTAGTTCGCTTGACCCTGAGAGTAATCGAAGGGCTAGACAGATAATCACACACCAAGCTTCCATTTATGGAAGCGAAGGTGAAGAAGAGAATGAAATTCTCTTCGACAAATACAGAATTCGGCTTACAGATTTACTAGGACATTAAAAATCCCACACTCTAATTGCGGGGTTTTTAATTTTGGGCCTAACTTGGTTTTTAAACCACAATTTTAAACCACTAAAAAATTGTCCCTTGCTTAGCCTGGCTATTCAAAGCTTCATTAACTAATCTGTCGGCTTCTCGATTTTTTGCCCGTGAGATGCGCTTAAATTTAATTTTTTTAAAATCAATTCTCAGGTTCCAAACTGTAATAAACAAAGATACTATTTTCGGCTCCAAAATTTTATATTCCCCTTTTAATTGTTTTATTAAAAGTTCGGAATCCGACCTCAATTCAATTTCCGTCAGGGCCGCTAATTTTTTCCCAAAAAGGGCTTTAAATTTTTTTAGGGCAAAAATTACGGCCTGATATTCGGCCTCATTATTAGTAAAATTATCTCCCAAATACTCAGAGAATTTTTTGAAAGCTTCTCCCTTCTCGTTACAAAAAATAACTCCGCCTGCCGCCGGTCCCGGATTACCTCTCGAGCCCCCATCTGTATAAATAATAATCTTTTTCATCTTAGTGGTATTACCAAGTTAGGTCGCGGCACGCCTCGCTTCGCTCGGCTAGCACCGCTCCTTAAAAACCCTCGGTTTTTAATCTTTTCCTATACGGGGAAACCGAAGGGTTTCCCCGACCCCCTTCCGATGTGGGTCATTTTAGATGATTAATCAGGCATCTCTTAAACTTCTCTAAGTTTTCGTTTTTAATTCTAAAACCGGAGGCTAAAGGATGACCGCCATAAGTTATGGGGTATTGGAAGCATTTTTTCATTAGAGAAACGCTGTCTATCCCTGAAGGCGTCCTCACTGTGCCGATGGATTCTTTTTCTAATTTTTTGAATACAAAAGTTGGTTTCTGATATCTTTGACAAATAATAGATGCTACCGCTGAAATTAAAGTAAAATCCCAATTAGAATCTCCTTCAAAAACGATGGGCTCAGGTGTCTTTGAAATCCTCTGCTCAATTTCTTCAACGGTCTTTTCTATTTTTTCCTTCCTTTGAACGCTTTTTCCCAAAAGCTTGGCTAAAAGTTCTTTGGCTTCCTCTACCGAAGAAAAAGTCAGAAGTCGGAAGCTGGCGGGAAAATTATTTTCTACATCCCTGACGTTTAAAATAGAAATGATTCTGGAAATCTTTTGATTTAAATTAAGCTCATCTTTAAAAGGCTCTGTCTCAAAAAAGGCTCGAAGGCCTGGCCGCCAAGAACGTTCGAAAGAAGATGTTCCTTCTTCAATAAAAATTTTATTTTCAGATTCTCGCGGCATCATATCAGCAATGGTGCCTAAAGCCGTCAGTTCGAGAAAATTTTTTCTCAGGGATGGAGTCATTTTGCCTCGAAAAATAAGCTCCGAGAGTTTAAAGGAAATACCGACCGTGGCTAAACCTTTAAAAGAATATTTGTCTCCTTTTTGGTGTGGGTCAACAATAATCTCGGCTTTAGGAAAAGCATCTAAAACTTGGTGATGGTCAATAATTATTACTTCAAACCCTAATTCTTTAGCAAGCTCCGTTTCTTTAAAATTTCCTATTCCACAATCTAAAGCAATGAATAAAGCCCGAGCCTTACTTTTTAAAAAATTCAAGGCTATTTTATTTATTCCGTATCCTTCTTTTTCTCGGTCTGGAAAATAAACAGCTGAAATTTCCCCACCTAAATTTTTAATTGTCTCTTTTAAAATAATAACCGAGCTCACTCCATCTAAATCAGCATCACCGTAAAGAATAATTCTTTCTTTGTTCTTAATTGCTTTTTGAATTCTTTGAGCTGCTTTTTTTAAATTTTTAATTTCCGGCATAACCCTACGAATTACGAATATTTACGAATATACGAATATCGGTCTGAGGACAGTTGCCGAGGGGGACACTTCGCAGCCGAGCCCCTTAAGACGACTGAGGGCACTTGTCGAAGGGAGCATTTCGCAGCCCCGCCTCCTGTTTAATCTGATTATTCTTCTAAATAAAGGAGGCGGGGCGAGAAAAGCCACGGCTGAAACTAAGCTCTTTTCTGGTAATTAAGCCGATGGCGTGCTCCCTGAGGCAATGCCCGACGACTTAACTTGCGTGGTCAAGCAAGGCAATCTGCCCGAGACTACAACCCACCCACCACCCTCCCAGCCTTCGGCTGGACCCCTAACCCTGAAATCAGCTTGCCGAGCCCGACTATTTTAATGCTTCGACTCCGACTAGTTTTCCGTCAGCAATAAAATCGAGGAGGGCTCCTCCGCCAGTGGAAAGGTGGTTAAATTTTTCTCCCAATCCAATCTTATTTACGAATTCTACTGTCTCCCCTCCCCCGACCGCTGAAAAGGCACCGCTTTCAATAATCGCTTTAGCAATTTCTTCTGTTCCTCTAGAAAATTTTTCTTCCCCAATTTTTCCTAATGGTCCATTCCAGAAGACTGTTTTTGCTTGAGAAATTTTTTCTTTAAAGAGTTTAATTGTTTCAGACCCAATATCTTTTCCTTCAATTTCGTCAACTGGTTCTACAATTTTTTGAGGATGTTTTAATTTTAGATTTTTCTCTCTCAGTTCTCTGGCAATTAATCCTCCAATTAAAACAAAATCAGCAATTTCTGAAATTTTATCAATCAATTTTGTCTTTGTTTCCACTTTCACTCCACCAATAATTGCTACCAATGGTTTCGTAGAGGTTTCCATTAAATTAGTTAAAGTTTTAACTTCTTTCTCTAATAATAGCCCTGCTGCCGAAGGTAAATATTTTGGTATTCCCACAATTGAAGCATGAGCCCGATGGCAAGCACCAAAAGCATCGTCGACATAAATATCACCAAACTTTATCAGCTCTTTAGTAAAATCTTCATCGTTTTCCTCCTCCCCTTTATGAAATCTTAGATTTTCCAAAAGTAAAACTTCGCCTGGCTGCATCGACCCCGTCCATCTTTCAATTTCCTCCCCGACGCAATCTGGGGCTTTAGTCACCGATAAATCAAGGTATTCCATCAGTTTTTCTTGAATTGGAGTCAATCTCAAACTTTCGACGACTTTTCCTCCCGGGTCATCTAAATGGCTCATTAAAAGGAGCTTAGCTCCTTTTTCTATCAAGTATTCGATGGTGGGGATAGTTTTTTTAATTTTAAAATCATCTAAAATCTTCATTTCCTTCGGAAATGAAGATAAAGAAGAGGACGAAGCCCTCTTCGCCATTTCCCCTTTTTCTCCAAGGGGAACGTTGAAATCGCACCTAACTAAAACCCTTTTTCCTTTTAGATTAAAGTCTTTTAAAGTCCGCATTATGGTTCATCGACTTTTGTCTTTTTTTAAAGTTTCCTCTAGGACTTTTTTAAGTTCTTCTATGTTAACTTCCTTCCGTTTCGGTTTTTCCTTTACCTCTACCACCCTCTTTGATGGTGAGAAAGAAACTGGTTCGGATTTGCTCATCTCTTCTAAAGAAATAGCTGGATTAGCTGGGGCTTCTTCTTTTTTAACTTCTTTTTCTTCGGTTTTTTCTCTCTCTATTTTCTTTAAGCAAGGTCTGCAATAAACCGGCCTGCTACCATCCGGAGGGAAAATTACTTTAGTCCATTTTCCGCATAAGGCACACTGAGCGTCATATAAAACCGAGGCGGCAGACTGAAGGGGTTTTTCTGATGATTTTAGCATTCCTACCCAGCGACCGATTTTTTCTTCAACAATCTCTCTGGGAGTACCGTATCTTTCTCGGGAGGCTTTAATAATTTTTTCTCTGTTCGATTTTTCAGGTTTTTGAGCGGGTGGTAAAGTTTCAGCTGAAAAAGGACGTCCTGCCAGTCCGTCAATCATTAATCTTAAATAAATATTGTATTTGGTTAAATTAACTAAGTCTTGAAGAGCAAATTCCGGCAGGAGTTCTTTTTCTAAAAATTCGGCATCTTCCGCTCCGACCCGAAAGCAAACCATAGTGCCGATATTGCCAAAAACGGCATCTCGGACCTCGAAGCTTTTTCCACTAGGAGTCATTTCTTCCAATTGGGAAATATACTGGTTCCCCAAAGTCAAAGCCAATCTATACTTTCTAGCTTCAGAAAGTATATTAACGAAGGCCTTGGTAGCAAAATTTTGAAATTCGTCTACATATAGGTAAAAATCCCTTCTCTTTTCTTCGGGCAGGTCGACTCTCGACATTGCTGCTAAATACAATTTTGTCACTAAAAGGGCTCCCAAAAGTCTCGAGTTATCTTCGCCAATTCTGCCTTTTGAGATATTGGCAATCAAAATTTTTCCCTCATCCATCACCTTTCTCACGTCAATAGCCGAGCGGACCTGGCCAATGATATTTCGGATTAAAGGGGCGGAAATAAACTGGCCAACTTTGTTTTGGATAGCAGCCGTTGCCTCCACTTCGTATCTCTGAGTATAACGGGCAAATTCATTAACCCAAAAAGATTTAATCACCGGGTCAGTAACCCGATCTACCACTTTTTTTCGATAGTCAGGGTCAGCTAACATTCGATTTACTCCCAAAAGAGTTGAACCCGGATATTCAAGTAAAGCCAAAATGCAATTATTTAAAATATACTCCATTCTGGCTGACCAGACATCCGGCCAGATTTTTTTAAAAACGCCCATTAAACCGGCAGCTATCAAATGACGATGGCCAGTTTCCACTTTTTCCATTACATTGAAGGCAAGAGGATAATCTAAATCGGCCGGATTAAAATAAATCACATCATTAATTCGATTTTGAGGGACGAAATCCAATAATCTTTCGGCCGTTTCTCCGTGAGGGTCAATAAAACCTATTCCATTACCCTTTTGGATATCCTGGATGGCCATATTTTCCATCATCACCGATTTTCCCATCCCGGTCTTCCCGATAACATAAACATGCCTTCTCCTATCGTCAGTTTTAATTCCAAAACGCCTTCTCTGATTTCTGAAGGTTGTTTCGCCGAAATAAGTTATTTCATCATTCATCAAAATAAATTGAAAATTTATTGACCGAGCTTCCGCAAGAAGCGAAGGTGAAGGGACGATGAGACGAAGTCTCATCTATTCGCCTAAGATTGAGATGAGTCGATGAAGCTGTCGTTTCATCTCCACGCTTCGCTAACGCTCGCGTAATCGAAGATTCATCGAACATTATTATTCAATAGGCAGCTCGGAGGGAGGACCGCCTTTCTTAACTTCTACTCTGGCTAGTCCCATAGCTGGAGCCACCATTTCTCCTGGGAAATGATACAAAGTGGCCAACTCTTCAGTATTTAAAATATAGGTTCTTCCAAGGCGAGGGAAAAGAGTAGGCAATCTGCTTTTATAATATCTAAATATTCTTCTTTGTCTTAAATAATATCTTCTTTTATCTAAAAACCAGAAAGGAACTGACTTTACTTTAGTCATGGTTCTAGCCAAGGGCTTCAATCCTCCTAAGTTTTCAGTTGAAACTGCTTTGAAAAAGCCGAAACCAATTTTAGTAGTTGGCTTAAAGAAAACTTCCCTTTTCCCTAAATAAATAAATCTAACATTGCAGTCATAGCCGAATTTAGCTAACTTCGCCTCCACCGCTGTTAAAATTTCTTTTTCTCCGGGAGTTAATCTCAATTCCGGAGCGATTAATTCTAATCCCTCTTCCGGTTTCTTCTCTCCCGGCACTTCTCCAGTAATTAAAATTTCAGCTGCCTCTTGAATCATTGGCTTTGGTTTGGGTGTTGCTGGCCTTTTGGCTAATCTATCGGCTAATGCTCTTCCTTTCTCTTGCCAGGGTTTATCTCGACCCAAAACTGGTTTGGCGACAATCTGAACCCAAAACTGCTCATCTGGTTTTAAAGTAGTCAACCCTTCTAAAAGGTTAGCCAGAGGGTCAATTCTTTTTTCTTCTTCTTTTTCAGTTTCTGTCTCAAATTGCCGATAAGTTTTAATTGGATAAATTTCGTCCCTTGGATTAATATAATCAACTCCCCAGAGATCCCAATCTTTGTTTGGAATATCCTGGGGAACATATTTTGTATAATCGTCAACCAGGGAAATTTCAGCTTCGGGATATTGAGAGTAAATATTAGATTCAATGAAAGTCCGGAACACCTCTGGAGTCCTAATATAAAAATGAATTTCCCCTCCCTTGCTGACAATTTCAAAAGAAAGGGAGAGTTGAAATACTCCCTCTATCCACTTTTCTCTCCAGGTAACGATGTCATGAATTCCGTGTAAACCAGCAAAGACCTGGTCCATCGCTCTTATTGGTTTTAGTATTTCTTTTGGTATTTTTATTTCTAAAACAACCCTTTTTTGGGTTGCATCCCATTTTTCCATTAAATAGAAGCGATACAAATATCTGGCTGGCTGAAAAATAAGAAAAGGCAAAAACAACCACCACCAGGCAGCAATTATTTTCCAAAAATAACTAAGAACTAAAGATATGGAAATTTCTTGCACAATTAGTCTTCTTTTACTATGTATTTTCCCTGAGAATCTCTTAAAAAGTATTTTGTATTGCTCAAATTCAAGAAAATAGTATTCTCTTTGACTAATCTTTGTTTTAGCGCCTTTTCTAAAATTTCTTCTTTAGTCAGGGGTTTTCTTTCGTCCTTCAAAATTTTAAGAATAACGTCTTTCACCTGGCCGGGCTCGTATCCCCACTCCCTCAGGGCATAAATGCCCCGGCCAACCAAAACAAATCTTTCATCTCGAATTAACTCATTGTGAACAGTCTGAAGCAAGGCTCCTTCAATAAATTCGGCAACTTTTCTAAAGTGTAAAGGAGTTTTTGCTTTTTTAAATGCTAAGTAAGCCTTATCCTTTACTCCTCTTGGATTTATTTCTGGCCAATAAATCAGCCCGAAAAGGCCTTCAGAATTTTTTTGAATTTTTTTGGAAATTTCTAAATAAGATTCTAAAAACCTCTTATCCAAAGAAACAAGAGGGCAAATTTCATTTAAGGCGGAAGGTGTCCCCAACTTCTCCAATTTTCGAGAGATAGAATTAATAAGCTCCTGGGCCTTCTTCAGAGAATTTCGATTGATTGTCCATAAAGAATGAAAATCCTCAGACTCTCCAAATCTTTCAAGGCGAGAATCCAAAGTCAGCAGAAAGTAAACTTGGGATTTCCATTTTTCTCCTCCCAATTCAGCTAAGAGGATATCTTCTTTTTTTAAATCTCCGTAGTTTTTAAGTTGCTTAGTAAAATATTGAAAAATCTTTTGGTATTTTTCAATTTTTGGCTTAATTTTTGAGAAGCCATCTCCTTCAATTTGACGAACTCTTTCTCGGCAGATGCCAAGATCCTGGCCAATTGCCTCCAGGGTTTCTCTCTTGCCTCCGCCAGCTGGCGGATTCAAGCCAAAACGTCGGGAAAGAACTTCCCCTGTCCTTGGAGAGAGGTCTTGAAGAATGTCTTGGCAAATTTTTTGATAGCTAATCATACTCTACGAATTATCCTAGTCCGTCCCGTTCGGGACGAACGGGTCTAGGACGAATTTTTACGAATATACGAATTTGTTATTTTATTGAAACATTTCTAAAGATACTTGTCAAATCTACTGTTCTCTTTTTTTCAATTTCACCCAACTAACTAAAATTGGAGCGGCTAAAAAGAGAGAAGAGTAAGTGCCAACTATAATTCCAACAATCAGGGTCAGAGAAAAATACTTTAAGGTTTCTCCTCCGAAGAAAAAGATAAAAAATAAAACCAGAAGGGTGCAAAAACCGGTACTAAGTGAGCGGATTAAGATTTGATTCAAACTCATATTGACAACCTCATCAAAATCTTTTCCCCGACCCGTTAAAAGATTTTCTCTAACTCTGTCAAAAACAATTACTTTATCGTTAATGGTATAGCCTAGAATAGTCAGTAAAGCGGTAACAATCGGAATACCAAATTGGGTCTGAAAAAGTTTTCCCAATAAAGAAATCAGACCGATGGGAATTAAAACATCAAAAAAAAGGGCGATGATTGAAATGATCCCATATTGCCAACTAGTAATCGGAAAGGTCACTTTTCTAAAAGCTATGGCAATATAGCAAAGCAGAGCTATCAAAGATATCACTACTAAAACTATTGTTTTTTGGCGTAATTCTTTACCAATAGTTGGCCCAACGCTTTCAAAGCGAATCTCCTCTATTTTGGAAATTTCAGATAAGCCTGAAAGAATTTTTTGGTGAGTAGCTTCATCAATAGCCCCTAATCTTAAAACCACCTCCTGCTCCCCGCTTGGCTGAATGACAATTTCTCCTAAATTGAGGGGTTTTAGCTTTTCCTGGATTACCGGATTTTCCGGTCTGGCTTCAAATTTAACCTCCAAAATGCTTCCACCCAAAAAATCAATACCGAGTTTTAAGCCGAACAAAATCAGGCAAGTCAAACTCCCTAAAATTAAAATTCCCGAAAAAATGTAGTAGATTTTACGATATCTGAGAAAATTAACCTGCATATTTTAATATTTCTTTTACTTTGTCGGTTTTTTCCCAAGTAAAATCGGGGTCTTCCCGGCCAAAATGGCCAAAGCAAGCGGTTTTTCGATAAATAGGCCTTAAAAGATTAAGTTGTTTAATTATTCCTCCTGGGGATAAATCAAAAACTTTAGAAATAATTTTAACTAATTTTTCTTCTGAAACTTTGCCGGTGCCAAAAGTGTCTACGCTAACTTCAGTTGGCTTTGCTCCTCCAATAACATAAGAAAATCTAACTAAGCATCTATCAGTTAAACCTGAAGCCACAATGTTTTTGGCAATATAGCGAGCCATATAAGCTCCTGACCTATCAACTTTAGTCGGGTCTTTGCCGGAGAATGAACCTCCACCCGTTGGAATTTGAGGACCATAAGCATCAACAATGTTTTTTCTACCAGTCATGCCGGTATCAGAGACCGGTCCTCCGATAACAAATCTTCCAGTGTTATTAACGTAATATCTCGTTTTTCGGGTGGTGGGTGAGTTGTAGTCTAAATATTTTTGACAAACTGGAAAGATAACTTTTTCAATAATATCTCTTCTAAGTTTCTTTAAAGAAACGTTGGGTTCGTGCTGGGCGGCAATGACTACATTATCTAATCTTTTGGTAATCCCATTTTGACACTCTAAGGTTACCTGCGACTTCCCATCTGGTCTCAAATAGGGAAGAATTAGCTTCTTTCTAACCTCTACCAACCTCATCACTAACTTATGGGCTAACATTATCGGTAAAGGCATCAATTCCGGAGTTTCCCGGCATGCGTAACCTACGCTGCTGCCTTGGTCGCCTGCTCCTTGTTTTTTAGTCCCAGTTTTTTTCACTCCCCTGGCAATGTCCGGTGATTGCTCGGAAATTGTATTCAAAACCGCAACCGTATGTCCGTCGAAACCATATTCCGGTCTATCGTAACCAATATCTAAAATCGTTTCTCTGACTAAATTATTTATATCCACCCAGGTTCTAGTGGTAATTTCTCCACCAATAACTACATAACCCTTACTAATAAAAACTTCACAAGCCACTCGGGCATATCTATCCTTTCTCAATATAGCATCTAAAATCGCATCGGAAATTTGATCGGCTACTTTATCGACGTGGCCGGGAGTTACCGATTCCGCTGTTAAAAATTGTTTTACTACCATAGAAATTTAACTTTCTCGAGTCTTGTCTCCACAAAACATCTAAGAAAGTATTGAGTGATAATAATTGCTGAAAACATGCTAATTAGGTTTCCAATAATTAAAGTGAAGGCAAAACCCTTAACAAAACTTGTTCCAAGACCAAACAAAATTAAGCCGACCAGAATTGTGGTGAAATTTCCGTCACGAATTGCTGGCCAGGCTCTTTTTAAACCGTCTTCAAGCGAAGCTGAATAACTTTTCCCCTTTTTCAATTCTTCTCTCATTCTGGAAAAAATTAGAATATTGGCATCAACCGCCATACCCATGGAAAGAAGAAATCCGGCAATTCCGGCTAAAGTCAGAGTAACGGGAATGAGTTTAAAGAGAACCATGACAAAAGAAACATAAATTATCAAAGATAGAGAAGCAAAAAAACCGGGCAATCTATAAAAGAGGGTCATAAAGATGAGAATGGCTAAAAAACCAAAAATCCCTGCTCGGAAACTTTGTTCTAAGGAAATTTTTCCTAAAGTCGGCCCGACTGTTTGCTGAGAGACTAATTTTATAGGAACGGGAAGGGCTCCGGCATTCAAATTTCTGGAAAGAGCTTTGGCTTCATCCACCGTGAATTTACCGCTAATTTGAGCCTTTCCCCCGGCAATTACCTCCTGAACTACCGGAGCGGAAATTGGCAGTCCGTCAATATAAATTGCCAAAAGTTTTCCAACGTTTCTGGAGGTTATTTCTTCAAAAATTTTTGCTCCCTCTTCATTGAATTGCAACGAAACCAGGGGCTGATAAGTCGTCTGGTCAAAACCCAGCTCAGCTTTTTGAAGATATTTTCCGGTTAAAGGGGTGGCTTGAAAGGGGTCTTCGTATTCCCCTTCTTTGCTTTCAGCCACTTTCGTATTTTTTTCTAAAATGGCCTGGTAATTCTCTTTTTCTTCTTTAAACTCCAAATAAGGCGTTTGGCCAATCATTTGAATAGCTTGGGCCGGGTCTTTTATTCCGGCCAACTCAACAATCAATTTCTCTCCCTGAGTCTGGACTAAGGGTTCCTCTACTCCAAAAAAATTAACCCTTCTCTCGATTACATCCCTTAATCCTTGAAGAGAGGAAGAGTAATCTTCCTTGGCGATGTTGGACAAATCGGCCTCGTAAATTAGGTGGGTTCCGCCTTGCAAATCCAGGCCTAATTTGAAAGGGATGTCTGGAAAATGAGGTAATTTCAAAAATTGGGGGTAAACCAAATTACCGGCAAAAAAAGCCAAAATAAAAATGATTGCTAGGATTATATAAACTTTTATTTTCGACATACCCCGTAGTGAAATTTCGAATAAAAAATTTCTTTGAAATTTTTAATTTCCCCGAATTTCCCCGTAGGGGTTCGAAATTCTACTACGGGGCATATTGAATTATCTTATCATATACCCGAATGATAATGAAGGGCTGAGAAGAGATTTATCTCTTCGACTTTAAAATCCGGCTAAAAGGACAGAAATAATCCCAACTAAAAATATTCCATCAAAGACTCCGGCTCCACCAATGGAGAGGAATCCTCCAAATCTTTGAGCTCTTCTTAAGTTTAGCAAATCAGCGCCGACCAGAGTTCCCAAAACTCCGGAAATAAAAGCGCAGGGGGCAGTAAAACCTGGGGCCAAAATTAGGGCAAAAAGGGCGGAAAAAATGGGAGGGATGAGAGCGGGAAGGGAAATCCCCCTCCCCGGAACAACCCGGGATAAAAATTTGGAAATGATAATCATTAAAATTGTGGTAAGAAAAATAGGCTCCAAATCAAAACCTGCTTTTGAAACCCGAAAAAGAAAATAAACAGAAAGTAAAACTGGGACAACCGCTCCTCCTAAATTAATAAAAAGGCCTTGAGCTCTAATTTTTGGTACCCGAAAGAGACCGAAAAACCGGAGCTCTTCCCCATAAATTAATTTCTTTTTTGTCAAGGGAATATTGATGCCGGAGCCAATTAGAATTAGAAAAAGTAAAAATGTTGTTGCTCCGGGCGAAATTCCCAGCTTTTCAAAACCAATAGTTAAAACCTGAAAATAGCCCAATAAAAACAAAATGGGCAAAAATAATATAAAGGCAACGAATATTAGGAAAGCTACCGGGATGAAGAACATCGTGGTAATACCAAGTTAGGTCGCGGCACGTCTCGCTTCGCTCGACTAACACCGCTCCTTAACAACCCTCGGTTTTTAATCTTTTCCTAGACGGGAGAACCGAAGGGTTCTCCCGACCCCTCTCCGATATGGACCCATAAAATATCTCAACCCCTTTTTGATTTAGAAGTTTTTGCTTTTCTAAAAAAAGCTTGAACTTCTCTGATGCTTGGCTTAATTTTTTTATTTGGCCGTCAATCAGAAATTCGGGGTCAATGTACCTGAATTTTTTTCGGACAACCTTTCTAACCCTACCCGTCTCTCTAGATAATGTCTTATTTTTTAATAAATTTAATTGCTTTAAAATTTTTCTATCTCTACTTTTAATTAATTTACTAACCACAAAATTGTCATTTTGATAAAAATCTCCTATATTTAAAATTTTTTTATTCAAAGCATCTTTAAGTATTAGAGAAAATAAGTAATAACGAGCCACCGCTTCTGCGCCGCCCCAATGTTTTCTCTGGCATTTTAAAAAAGTTGTGGCGAATAGCTCAGCTGACTTTTGATTAGTAAATACGATTTTACCATTAATGTTAGATAAATGTTCTACCAAATAATCAACCCCTTTCCGATTAGCTCGGAAGTGAGGTTCTCTCAAGGCATAATCTATTCTGTCGGCACAGAGATTGGGAATCTCTTTTTCTAATAGGCTAAATTGTTTTGGGTCAGACATTCTGTTTGCATTGAAACCGTGCTCTCTTAAAATGCCGGGGATTTCGCTATTGAAGAAAAATTTCTTGTAGCTTTTATCTTGATAGTCTTCGGCCTCCTGATTGGCAACCGCCCAGTCAAAGACATGGGAGAAAGCTGTGTGGGAAACGTCGTGCAAAAGTCCGGCGGCCTGTTCTTCTGTTGAAGCATTCAATTTTTTAAGCAATAGCATTACTCCTAAACTATGCTCGAATCTACTGAAACCTCTAATATGGTAAAACTGATCAGGTATTCCCAGTTGAGCAATTTTTTTCAATCTTTGGATTGGCTTTGATTTAATTAATTTAACCAAAACCGGCTCGTTTATTTTATATTTTCCGTAAATTGCATCATTCACTACTATCATAATTTTAGACATTTTTTGCTTTTACCCATATTTAGGGTAACAACATCTTTTGTATTTCATTGGTTTCCCGGTTTGGGGATTAATTTTGCCGCAAGGACAGGGGTCATTTCTCCCGACTTTACTACGCGACCCGGCCGCGTAGCGAACTGGTGAACTGGCCATTGAAGGTTTTGGTGGGACCGGGGCAAGACTGACTCTTAAAATTGTGTTAGCAATGGTTGACTCAAGGGTAGACAACAGTTTTTTGAACATCTTATGGCCTTCATTTTTATATTCGACCAAAGGGTCTTGCTGGCCATAAGCCCGCAATCTAACCGAATCCCTTAGGTATTCCATATTTTCCAAGTGCTCTATCCAAAGCATATCTAAGGTTCTTAAACTAATAAATTTAGAAACTTGATTAAAATTTTCTCCTAACTCTTTTATTTTTCCTTCGAGAGCTTTTTTTTCATCCGGGGTTTTTAACAAATTTTCAATTTTCATCTGCCAGCTGGCGGATCCATTTTCAGTTTCCAACATCTCTCTTCTTTTTCTGTAAATTGTCTCTCGATGTTTGCTTAAGACATCGTCATATTCCAGAACGTGATTCCTTAAATCAAAATTTAATCCTTCAATTTTTGATTGGGCGTCTTCGATGGCTTTGGAAACCAGTTTGGCTTCAATCGGCTGGTCTTCGGGAATTTTTAAGACATCCATTAAAGATTTTATTCTCTCTCCGCCAAAAATCCGCATCAAATCATCCTCCAAAGAAACAAAAAATTGGCTAGAACCGGGGTCGCCCTGCCGGCCGGCTCTTCCCCTTAATTGATTGTCGATTCTCCTCGCTTCGTGCCGTTGGCAGCCAATTATATGTAAGCCACCAAGTTCCTTAATTTTTTCTGCCTCTTCTTTTTCGGGTGGATTTCCTCCCAAAATTATATCCACTCCCCTGCCTGCCATATTGGTAGCGATGGTGACTTGACCAAGTTTACCGGCCTGGGCAATAATTTCTCCTTCTCTCTGATGCTGTTTGGCATTTAAAATTTGGTGGGAGATTCCTTCCCGGTCTAACAATTTTCCTAAAAACTCATTTTTTTCAATCGAGGTAGTTCCAACTAAAATTGGCTGGCTGGTTTTATGTTTTTCTTTTATTTCTTTTACCACTGCTTCAAATTTTCCTTTTTCTGTTTTATAAATTCGGTCAGGTAAATAAATTCTTATCATTGGTTTATTGGTCGGCACAATTACAACATCTAATCCATAAACCTTATCAAATTCCTCGGCTGAAGTGACTGCGGTTCCCGTCATCCCGGCCAGTTTTTTGTAGAGGCGAAAATAATTTTGAAAAGTAATAGAAGCTAAGGTTAAAGATTCGGGCTGAATCCTTACCCCTTCTTTTGCCTCAATTGCCTGATGGAGACCTCCTGACCACCTTCTTCCTGGCATTAATCTTCCGGTAAATTCATCAACGATAATAACCTGGCCGTCTTTAACTACATAATCTCGGTCTCTTTTAAAAAGAGCTTCGGCTTTTAAGGATTGCTCTAAGTAATGCAAATATTTAATCCCTTTCTCCTCATAAATATTTTTATATCCCAAAATCTTTTCGATTTTATTTATTCCTTCTTCAGTCAAAGTGACTGCTCGCATTTTTTCATCAATTTCATAATCTGTTTTTGGGTCTAATCTCGGGATAATTCTGGCAAACTCAGAATACCATTTGGAACTTTCAATGTCCGGGGCAGAAATAATTAAAGGAGTTCTGGCTTCATCAATCAAAATTGAGTCCACCTCATCAACGATAGCATAATGAAAACCCCGTTGAGCCTGCTCGGATATTTCATAAACCATGTTATCCCTTAAACAATCAAAGCCGAATTCATTATTGGTTCCGTAAGTAATGTCAGCCAAATAGGCTTCTTTTCTTGAGCAGGACCTCAAAAAATCTTCAACAACATAAAAACCTCCCAGCTCATCTCTCATTTTTTCTTTTCCCTCGGGGGGCTTTTTATAATCCGGGTCATATAAAAAAGATTGCTCGTGATTGAGGCAACCAACACTTAATCCCAATAGATGATAGATTTGACCCATCCAAACGGTATCACGTCTAGCTAAGTAATCATTAACCGTTACTAAATGACATCCTTTTCCTTCCAGGGCATTCAAAGCGAGAGGTAACGTAGCAGATAAAGTTTTCCCCTCACCAGTTTTCATTTCGGCAATTTTCCCCTGATGCAAAACAATTCCGCCAATTAGTTGAACGTCAAAATGCCGCTGACCCAGAGTTCTCTTTGCCGCCTCTCTAACTAAAGCAAAGGCTTCGGGCAGCAAATCGTCAGAGGCCCGTCCTCTGTTTAACTCTTCTCTTAGTTCTTTGGTCTTTTCTCTTAATTTCTCATTAGAAAATTTCTCAAATTCTTTTTCGAGTGAATTTATTTTATCAACCAAAGGCTGAATTTTCTTTAAATACTTCTCATTGGCATCGCCAAAAATTTTAGTTAAGATTGACATATTTCGGTAAAATTGCTGAGGCAAAATGAATTTCCGGAGAATAATATCTTGTTTTAAGATTTAGTTTTCTGAATTTTTCTTTTATTTTCTTAAAACTGACTTTATCAAAATCAATCCCTTTGGAACCAAAAGAAAAAGTGTGCTCATCAAAGGGAAAACAGTCAACGCGGGCTTTATGAATTTTAAAAAAAGGAAAAAGTTTTTTAATATTTTTTCTTATTTTTTTTGCGTATTTTTCCCGAAGATAGGCAGTCTGAGCAGCAAAAATTCCATCTGTTTTTAAAGCTCTTAAAGCATCTTTTAAAAATCTTATTTCAGAAAGTTTTTTTGCTGGACC
>CAZWDF010000016.1:0-12245 GCA_964632335.1 uncultured Candidatus Saccharibacteria bacterium
AACAACAGAGAATATGACGTTGCCCAAACCGCTTTCATGGTATCTGCTCCCATGTTTGCCCAACCGCCGCCATTAACCCTATATTGATTGTTTGCTGATGCGCCTCCGAACTGCTGATTGGCATCGTATGTGTTATACGCAAAAGCCACATCGGATTTTGTCCAATCGCCTGTCCAATTACCCCACGATGCAGCGGCATCATCGTCCTTAGTTCCAGGAGTGGCGTTAAAGAAATATGTGATGTTGATGTTGTAATTTGTGGGCAAAGTATAATTCAGTTTGTCCTCTATGCCATTAACGAACCATGCGCTTGCTCCGGCAAAGCAACCGGCGTTCCCACTCCTGCCGCCATCGGATATTTTTGTCGTTCCGTAGCTCTGCCAATTGGTAGTGTTCAACGTTGCGGCGTTAAAGTTATCGTAGAATATGGATGTTATTTCATATATTGATGAATTGGCGCAATCAACGGCAGATGATGCATCGGCATAGATGGTATAATCTCCCTCTCCTGTTTTCAGGTAGTATATCTCCTCTCCTGCCTCCAAAGTGCCATCTCCGTCATCAATAAAGGCGAACCCTATCTCCGAACCTGTATTATTAACTATTCTGATGTCGCAAACCTTATATCCTTCGTAAGTGGCGTTTATGGCCTGATGGAACGCATAAGGATATGGGATGAATGTCGTATTGGCATCCGTTGTGTTCCATCTATCCGTCCATGTCGCATTATACCACGCATACTCGTCATAATTGTTTCCTGCCACTTCTATGACGTTATCAATCCTCACTCCTGCGCTGCCGTAGGCAACAGGGTATTTCCCATATACCCTTATGTTAAAGCATTTGCCGGCATCAAACTTAGAGCCTACCGGATTCCATTTCTGCCACTCCATCCTGTATTTCGTGCAATCGGAGTAATCGCTGATAATGTTTGTGCATGAGCATGTGTTGGCATCCTTTCCGTCCTTGCATCCCAGCTTATCGCAGGTAGTGGCGTTCTTTGAGATATCAACATCATGGCTCTCATCATGCGTTCCTGTGAAACATTTATCCGAATAGGAAACATTCGTGAGGCGTTCAATCCATGAATCCGTAAGCTTTCCTTTCGCCTCTGTGAAATACCAATTAAAAGTGCTTTTTGATTTCGCAGATACGGAGATATCAGAGATTGTGGGATTGCATATCTGATACTCCGAATACGCCTGCGTTATGCTTATGGAACTGCCTATGTATTTGACGTAATCTGCCTTATCAGGCGCAAAGGCCGGAGTAGCGGAAAGGGCAATCAAAACCGCTACTCCCATGAGCATGGCCATAGCGCCGTATCTGAATATGATACCACGCATTAATAACCGCCTCCGCCGCTGCCTTTGGCGTAAAAGAATATCGCCACTACGAACCCTATGCCGATTGAGATAAGCGGCAGATTCTGCATGAGGAACGTTGTTAAAAGGAATTTGTTTGCCGTTGCCGCAAACGTGGGATTGCTCGCCAGGCCCACGAAAACGTTTGAGAACGCAGTATTGATGACATAGCAGGCGGCGTTCATCAATACTGAAATCACGAAATAGACAGGTCTGCTGTTTATCATGCTCGCCGATACCACGCTGCCGATCATCAGGGAGATAACTATGATGAGCATCACTCCATCCATGATGTTGATTCCGTTTGCGGCAGATGCCATAGTTTGATTAACTAATGTGTTGTTTGCGAATGCCGGTATCTCAGCAACCGCCGTTGAGAAATATGAAACCAATATCAGAACTACCGCTATCAGGAATATGAAAATGCTGCCTACGAACAGGTCAAACACGCTGCCTTTCATCTTTTACGCCTCCTTTTTGCGAATCCGAATGGGATAGGCCTTATCTCTGCGCCTGTGAATATCTTTTGCTTAGGCTTAGGGCCTCTGATCTTAAATATCAGCGCCGTTATTGACGGCGAGTATGCGTAGCTGCGCTTTGTGGTTCTGAAAAGCGATGGCAGTTTGAAACCGCCGCCTCCCATGTTTATTGGAACGGCAGGAACAGGAAATGGCGGCGATATTGATGTGGATGGAGAGATGGAATAGCTAGGCGATGATGACGGCGAGGAACTAGGAGATTTTGACGGAGAGGGAGAATAGCTAGGCGACCTGGATGGCGAGGGAGATGGAGAGCTAGGCAGCGATGATGATGGGCTGATGCTGAATGATGGAGAGTATGATGCGGAGCTTGATGGCGAGGATGATTTGGATGATGGAGATGAACTCCTGCTGCTCAGGCTCATGGAGTAGCTGAATGACGATGCGGAGAATGACGGCAGGGAGGCCATGCTGCTAGGCAACAACGCCATAGAGCTAGGAACTGATGGCATGAAAGAAACAGGGATCGCTACTTTGCCTCCTGCCGCCGCATAGCTGGCTGATATAGTGGCCTTAGAATAAGTGGAACGGATGCCTGAAATCAGGCTAGCGCCTTTGCCGCCTGCGGATTGCGACAGAACATTTTTCATCACATCGCCTCTCCAAATAACTTTCATCTCATCTCCCTTTGGCATCCCTGATGGCAGAGTGTTTGCCATAGTATCTGCTCTGATGCTCGCCTCGCTTAGAGGCATCTGCCAAACGCCTTTGCTGCCGAACATCTTTATCGGCTTTTGCCCATACCAAAATCCCAAACCTGAATATTCCTCAGGATTCTGCAAAGCCTTTATGTCAAATACCTTTTCTCCGGCAGGATTGTAGAACTCCGTTGATACTCCCTGCGTTTTGGGATTTACCACTTTGACGGATGTCAGGATGTTTCCCTTTTCGGCCTGGTAACTCAGGAGTTTCTGCATGGATTTATCATAGGCCTTTCCGAATTTCAGAGTTTGATAATCAACGTCCTTGAAATACCACTCCTGTTTCTCAGGCATCTGCGTTTTCTGCGAGGATGAGCCATAAGCCATGCCAGGATTCTCCTTTGCCCATTTTAAGAACGCCTCCTTTCCTCCCTCAGCGTTCTTTAATCTGCTAAGGTTCGGAAACTTCTGCTGGAACGATGATGGCTGATTATACATCATCCTGTTGAACTGCATGGTCATTTGGAATCTGCTCGCAGCTTTCGGAGTAGTGAATAGTTTGGCGGCGTTTGCCTCCGCTATCTTTGTTTCAGCTATCCCATGCAGGTTATAGAAATCTGTTTTGCCGAAACCTATCTTTCCCAAAGTTCCCTCCGATAGCTGCCAATTTTGGTTCATCGGCCCTTTCCATCCTTTGAAAACAGAGCCTACGTTCTCCTTTCCGAGCAGCCTGAAAGGCTCGCTGCGCTGAGTGGTTCTCCAAAACACATCCCTTTCAATCACGATGTCCTTTCCCTTTTGGCCTTTCCATGTAACCTTTTCATAGCGCAAAGGAGAATGTATGCCTAAATCCAATTCAACGCCTGTTGCGGCCTGATATCCTGCTTTGAATCCTATAACTCCCAAAGGCATATAAATCAACGGAGCAGCCAAAGTGTTTGAGGCCTGTTCAAATTGGCCTTTCCTTATTTCCATGCCTCCTTTGATCATCGTGCCGCCGATATAGAGAGTTCCTAAATCTCCTATCGTTGATGCTATCTTTGGATATGTTCCTGCCGCAGCTCCCATCAGGCCGCCTGCCACTATCACTCCTGATGCTGTTCTCAGAACAGGAGAGGAATATTTCAGGTTCGTTGCAATCTGAGTTTCGCTGATGCCGCCTGCTCGCATGCTTTCAACGTCATAAAGATATTTAATCTGCTCCCTTTTCTCTGCCGCCGTCAATCGTTTTATTTCGTATTGGTTTCCTGCCAAAGATGCCAATCCCAAATTCAGAGGCGTTCCTATGTCGCCTGTATGCAGGAACGTTTGCCATCCTAGCAGGTTCTTATCGGATGCGGCATACTGCCTTTCCATTTTTAATTGCAGTTCATCTGCTCTCTGCATCTCAATAGGCGTTGATAATTTGCCTGATGCGGCCAAAGGCCCTAATGCGATTGCCTGAGCAGGAGTTACGCCAGGAGGAACTCTCCCTGCCTCCAATTCTGCGGCCTGGTATCCTAGCTGGATGTTGTATGCGACATCTGCTCCTGTCATCTTTCCTGATGGCTGCATTTGCAGCGCCTTTGCCTGCAACGCCGCCTCCGTTCTCGCTGCGCCTACCTGCCTCTCATAAGCAGCTATGGATTGCTGAGATTCGGAAGTTAAATCCGTTGCCGGCTGCGAAGTGATTTCATACGTTCTAACGTTCCTGATATTGTAGATAGGCGCTGTTCCTATGGGATGGCCTGCCTTATCGTAAATGATCTGTTGCTGCTGCGCCGTTCCCTCATAGGTATATTGCGGCGCATTTGCCTGCGCCATCTGTTCCGAATATCTCCTTTCTGCCTCCAACCTCGCCTGATTGCTTTCAAATCTTTGGCCGCTAGATGACGGATTGATTGGAGCATTCGCAGGGATCTCCCTAGTGCCTATCGCTTTTCCGCTGGAATCCCTCACTATCTCTAATGGCATAATTATATGTGGTTTGCGCAATAAAAAAGCTTATATATGCCTCCCACATAAGAGTATTGAGGCGCTATTTTGTGGATGACATGATTCCTAGCCAAAGCGAATCAAATTTTGCAGGCGGCAGAGTTCCTGCGGATTTCGGCAACGTGCCATCATCAAACATGGGCCAAAGTAATGCGCAGTTAAACTCCATGTGGATGCTCACATCATCCGATTCTATCGTGGATTATGAGCATTATCTCAGAGGCGATTTCTTAAATTTGGAAACTAAGGAGTGGGAGCATAAGGAGGATCTCCGCATGATGAACGAAATAGGCATAAGATACTTTGTGGCCCTGATTGCGCAGATGACAGGAAAGGCTGCTCATTTGACGTATTTGGATGCTGAGGAAATCAATCGCAAATGCCTCTCAGTAAATCTCGCCATCATAGACATCCTGATATTGCAGGAAAAGGAGTTCGCAATCAATCCGGTAAATTTTGATTTCATAATAGAATCCACGATGAATTTCATAAACTTTTCCCTGAAAAGAGGATTGCAGGGATTCAGTTCCGATCTTATCAGAGATACCACGCAGCAGAACATCATCCATACTTATAACGATTCGCAGAGGCAGATGCAGGGCCAAAAAACAGGATTGAGGAAGTGGTTACCATTTTAAAGGATGATGTGAATTATTGGAAATTCATGTATCTTTTAGAACTGATTATATTCATAATATTTATTTTACTAGCGTTTGGTTCTGCCTATGCGATGCTTTATTGCGCTTATGGCGCTGTGGGATTTTTAGCGCTGTTCATTTTCTTTTTAAATAGATTGATGAAAGAAATGGATTGGATTTATGGTAGAATAGATAAACTAAGCAGAAAGAGGCGGCGCTGAATGGAAATAGATATTATTTCAGTTTCAATCCTGTTCGTATCTATGGTTATTGTTGGATTCATCTTAGGATGGGCCATCAAAGCGGATTCCGTCAATAAGCGAGTTCCTAAAAAGTGGCCGTATTTGGTTCTGCTCAGAGTGAAAAGAGGCAACGGATGGTATCCCATTTTTGACAGGGCTAGGGCCTTGAAAGATAAGGAAACCGGCCTGATAACTTTCTTTGAACTGAAAAAGCAGAGAGAGAACATCAAACCCATAAACTTTGAGTTCATCCAGCATGCAGATAAGGAGGGATTGGGAGGATTCATAGATATTTTCATGCCCAGCAGGAACGAATACATAGTTACGAAGTTCGTTCCGGATACGGCAGAAGTGAAAGTATTATCCGATGATAACAGGAGATGGGCCGTAATGGCGATAAGGAGGGCCTTTGAGAACTACGGCCAGCATAGCAAATGGCAGGTATATCTGCCGTTCATGGCTATGGCCGTTGCCATGATAATAACGATCATCGTTGTTTTCTATGGCTACCAATCAATAACGGATATCACAAAGGCAGGAATCAACGCTGTTAGTAATTCGGATGGCAACGAAATCATGCGGAACATCAGCACATCGTTGCAGATAATCGCCAGGAACACAACGCAGGTTTCATGGGCAACAGGAGGCTGATTTGATGGCCGGCAACCAAACCGCCTCTGCTCAGATTTCCGAATGGAACGCAGGAAATTTGGAGATGATGCGGATAAATCAGATTCTAGAAATCATAGATGCCTGCGTCATCCAAATAGGCCAAAGGGATAACTCAGCTTTGGAAAGGTATTTTTCAGGATTGCAGGCGCTTTGGCACAACATAAAGCCATACATAGATGCGCCGCCTCTGAGGGATGGGATGGATGCGAGCCTGGATAATGTCCGCAAAAAACTTAATGAGTGGCTAGGCCTGCCGGATTATAAGCAGGGCATGTTCCAATTCTCCATAGCGCAGGATCTGGGCAAAATCCACGATGAACTCATGGAGATGCGGCATAACGCAGGATTGGGCATCAGGACATACCGCAGGCAATCTCCCGATGATAAGCTGAAAGAATCGCTGCATTTGAAGTGATGAATCAGGAAACGGAGAGGATTATGAATGGAAACTGAAAGGGATCAGCAAACGCTAGCGCCTCTGATGAGCTATAAGGATGAGAGGGCTCTGATAAGGGCATGGGTAGATAGCGTCAGGCCAAACCTGGATGAAAAGCTGAAAACCATAGTTCGCAGGATAGATGACAGGAACAGGGATGATTTTGATTCCGTCATAGCGATAACAGGCGGCGAGGGCATGGGCAAATCCACGCTAGCCGCCATCATCGGCATGCTCTATGATGGCCGCTTTGGCTTTGACCGCAACGAACTTTTCCAACCCACGCATAAGGAGATCAAAGAACGATTGACAAAGCTGCCGAAATATTCCGTCATCATAGCGGATGAGGCCATCAGAGTTCTCTATAAGCTCAAATGGCAGGATAAGGCGCAGCAATATCTGAATCAGGTTTATGCGCTGTGCCGCCAGGAGAATCAGGTTACCATCCTGTGCATGCCGAGATTTACGGATTTCAACGAATTTTTCAGAAACCATAGGATAAAAATTTGGATTCATGTTTATCAGAGAGGAAAGGCGATGATGTTCGTAGGCGATGAGAACCCTTTTGTTACGGATGTTTTCTGGATCGCCGAGAGCATGAAAATTGTTGATAAGGCCATGCGGCGCAACAGGAAACTTTCCATAGACGATGATATCGCCGATAGAGTTTTCTCTAAGGTTCGTTGCTACGTTATGAACTTTTCCTTTCCGGATATGCCGGATGAACTGAAAAAGCTCTATAAGGATTTGAAAGAAAAATATTCCTATGCGAACATGGATTTGGAATTGGAGGCAGAAGATACCGCAGCCAAACAGAGGAACAAACTTTATTTCGTGATGGCAAAACTTTTAGGCTTTGCAATTCCGGATATCGCCATTATCTGCAAAGTGGAATCGGCTCATGTCAGAGTGGGCTGTGAAAAAGGCGAGATAGAGCTCGGATTGCTTGAAATAGGCGTTATAAGGCAGCTAGTTCATCGTAACGTTACAAACATAGTTAAAAATATGAAAGCGGCCTCAAAAAGGTTTAAATACGATATACCTATCAACCCACAAAATAGCACTTTTGTAAGCGATAGAAAACCGGAGAACGAATTTGCAGAGCTGGAAAAATTAGCTGAGGAGGCAGGCATCCCAACAGGAAAGAAAGATGATAAGGGCCAGGAGGATGGCAAAGATGTTCGCCAGGCATAGGGATTTCTGCGGATATTGTGGCAGCTATCTCTATATGTTTTCCATCGGCCTGTGCCGGCGCTGCTATCAGCATCTCTATTATCTTAGGAAAAGGGAGAGGAGAAAGGCATGAGGATGTTTAAACGAACATGCAAACTATGCGGCCTGATCTGCCGCATCTATGCGAAAGGCCTGTGCTATCGTTGCTATCAGAAACTCTATCGTGAGATGCGCAAACGGAGGAGAAAACATGGCTGATATTCTGAATGTGATATGGAATTTGCCTGCATCTCTCATAGGAACTTTTATTGGATGCGCAGTAATTCTCTCAGTATTGTTGATGATTTTATATTATAGAGGCGATAAATGATGCCGTATGATTGCGTAATGGCAGGGCCGCAGTATGAACCTTTGGCATTCGTTATTGCCTTAGTGATTTTGATTTTCATATTCATAGGGATTGGCCTTTATGGTTACTATTCGCAACGGAGGGAGGAAGATGCCAAAGGTTAGAGGCGCAGGCCGGCGAGAGCCTATAACAAATGAGCAGTTCCTCAGGCTGTTGGAGGCCGAGAACCTGATTGGAGGCGATACCAAAAGCTCCATCCTAGCCATCTATATTATATTGTGGCGCTATGGCCGCAGGATATCTGAGATATTGGCGCTGCGAAAGGATGATGTTGATGTAACTGAAACCGGAATAATAATCAAATTCATCAACCTGAAACATCGGCGAGGCGAAGTGATGAGAAATGAGGCCAGGCTACCGATATCAAAGAGCCTCCCTTATGTGCCTTATCTGATGGAGTTTTTTACTAGGGCCAAAAAGGATATGACAGGCGATAAGTTCTTTCCCTTTGAACGCAGCGCCATTAATGATCATTTGGAAAAAGCATCAAAGCAGGCCGGATGCTTTGAATATCCTGTGTTTCCGCATCTGTTCCGGCATACGAGAGTTACTAGGCTCAGGGAGGCAGGGTATAGCGAGCAGGCCATTTGCAAATGGTTTGGATGGAGTGATTCCAGGCCTTTGAATAAATATGGCGCTGCGCCGATCAAAACCATGCAGGAAATGGGAGAAATTGATTAAAATTCAGATTTTAGGGCCAAAAATCTGAATAATTTTCTAAAAGAGGATAGAGGGGGGAGGGATATTTAGGGAGGCAGTAGGATGGTAGTTGTATTCCTTATATATAATATATATATGGTTTGGCAAATATACACACATGGGGTACGATGACCTCCCCAACCTCTATCCTCCCCACTCCCTTTAAATATTAGCAAAACCTAATAATAAACTATGAAAGTTCAAAAATTGTTTTATTTGGATCTGGAAATTTTGGTTAAATTGGATAAATATTGCAAAGATAACCATCTAAGATATAGCAGAGTAGTTCAAAGGGCAATTTATGAGCTTTTAAAAAAGGAGGGAGGGATGAAATAATGAGAAAATATGATATGTTCATCAAAGAGATGAAAGGTTTGGTTTTAGAGGGCAAAACCGCAATAACATCAACGCAATTTGAATTTATGGGCCGCAAATTCGGTTTAATTAAACCTGATGTGATAAAGAACTATCTGCTCACTTTGGAGGCGCAGGGATATGTTATTTTGGATGAGAAAGGAGGCAGATTTGTTTTAAACAAAGAAAAGCTGCTGCAATTCAGCGTTCCGGAGGAAAAAATGATATGAAAATTGATGAGATAAACAGGCCTAGAAATTGGATATTTGATGAACTCAGCCAAACCATCCTGGTAGATAAGGCAGGCATCTACGAATATGATATGTTCGCTAATAAATGGGTATATAGGCCCAAACCGAATTATGATGAGCAAAAAATCGGAGAGAGAAAGACATAATAAGGCAGTTAGAAAATGGCGCAGAAATCATAGGAAAGAATGCGTAGATTATTCTAGAAAATGGCGCAAAGACAATCCTGAGCAGAGCAGGGAGCAGGCCAAACGAACTGCTCTGAGGCATCCTGAGGCCGCTGCTCGCCGGCGCAAAAGATGGAGGAAAAACCATCCGAATTGGCGCTATCATAGGAAACCATCTCTCCTGGAAAAGCTAGGCCTTATTAAAGTTCAATCACACAAAGAACGATACTGCAAACTATATATCGTAAAATATCATTTTCCCTATGAATACGCTTTCCGCAGAAAGATGAAAATCAGGGCAACATCTATGGCGGCGGCCCGAAAGAATTTCTCAAAGCGCTTTCCGAACATGCGCATAGATTTAATAGTGTGGCAGCATCATCAGTAATATGCGAGAGAGATCTTATAGCTCCAAAATCATAGAGGAGAAATCCTATGAGGAGAGGCATCCGGCATGGTATGAGAGGCTGCTGAAATTCATCTATGAGAAAAAGGCCTGATTCCTTTCCTCTCCGCAGCCGATGTTTAATATTCTCATATCAATCCCAATAAAATCCGCATCTTTTCGTTCCTGCCAGCCATATATAAATCCTGTCTATCGGAGGCAGCCTGCATGTTATCGGCCTCCCAATATATCGTGTGCATCTCCTTTCCTTTAACCATCTGCAATATCCGCAGCATATCAGCAGGTCAGGGCATCTTTCGGCCAGGCATTCCCCTTTCCTTTTGGCGATGCTATCATCAACGTAATTTCTAAAATACCTTATGAGTAACAATTGATAGATAAGTGCCAGCCTTTTCCTAATCCTCCAAATACTTATGCTTTTTTCCATGCGAATCAACCCAAAATTTCTTTTTCATCAGATAATACCAATAGGTTATGTAAGCGTAGCCGGAAACCAACGTGATCGCAACGAACATGGGCTGGAATCTCAGGGCCATCTCGCATATTTCGTTGCATGGATACATCATCCATTCACACCGCCTTCCTCATCTCTGAAAGCTTTTTCAATAGTTTATCTCTAATTTGTTTTCCTGCCTTTTGTAAATTTCTGCGTTCATTAATATCAAATCCATTACAACTCGTTCCTGAACAAAAAGGATTTGTTAAACATTCCTCAATCTCCTTTATCGCCGAGAGCCTGCCCTTGTTTTCTGCTTCTACTATGTAATCTATTCTTACCCTTTTATCTCCAAACACACCAAGTTTCTTCTTCAGCTCGGCGATTTCTTTGCCCATTTTCTTTGCTGTTTCAATATGTATTGATTCCCTTCTTTTCAGCTCGGCGATTTCCTTGTTCTTCTTCTTTATTGCGTCAATCAATTCTATATCCATCAATTCTTCAAGCTCCTTTATCCTTGCGTCCTTCTCGGTAAGTTCTGCTTCTTTCCGTCTTTGGTATTGTTTCATACCTTCAATATGCGATTTGATTTCTGCGTCCTTCTCGGCGATGATATTTGACATTTTTATCACTCAATAATAATTGCGCCTCTGATGGCCATCCCTAGTAACCATGAAAATCTGATTGTTGCTATAACAGGATGAGCAGTATGAATGCGTTTTCATGCGGCACTTTTTGAATTTGATTTTGAGGATCGCCTTTTTGCCGCAAAGATAGCATCTGCCAGGCGCATGGATGCTCTTATATTTCTGAGGCTCTGCCGGAGGCTTAGGATTCCTCAGTTCCTCCAACCACTTTTCAACATCATGCGGAGGCATTCTCCATGCCCTCTCTATCTTTTTTATCCTGTGGAATCGGCCCATTCCTTTTATTAGCATTCCTCGTATTAAAATCATAATATATTCTAGGTAATTGATGTATCATCACGTCCATTTGAGAATCGTTTATATCCCATATAAGCCACGAATCCGCATTCCTCCTGGTTCTAAATAATATTTTCATAGTTTCCGTTTTATCCGATTTTTCAACGGCCCAAACCTCTATATCAATATCTTTCAGGATGCATCTCACGTTTCCTGTTGAAAATATATCATGCTGCTGTTCATAATAATTGCAGATGCCTTTCCTTTTGATGAGAAACATCGCATCCTCATAGCTCATGCTCGCCGTCATCGCCGCCACTCTCCTTTCAAACGGCCCTGTTGCCTGAGATGCCTTTCCTCATAAACCATGCCTAGAAAGAACCCTAAGGCAAAGATCTCAATCAGAACGACATACCACATGACATCCATCATGCCTCAGCCTCTGCCGCTTTTTTCTGTTCATCGGCATGCCATTTTATATCTTTTAACATGCCTTTCTTTCGCAGGGCCGTATTCTCCGCTATAACTCCCAAAAAGAAGAACGCTATCGCCAAAACGATGTAATCCCACATTATTTATCTCCCTCCTTTTTGCAATCCTCGCATACTCCTGTTCTGCTCGCTGCGCCGCATATCCTGCATGGCGGCCAGGCGGCCATCAGGCCGATGAGCAGCATGTCCATGCCCATGAAAATGCAAACCATAAGCAAAATCTGCATATCAGGGCTGAGAGTGCTGAGCATCTTTTACCACTTTTGGCCTCTTTTTATTCCAAAACTGATGCCGGCAGAAAGGGCCGCAGAACTCAGGCGTTCTGCCTTTCTTTGTGATGAAATCAAATCCCTTTCCGCAGTTTTTGCACGTTCCGTTCCTTATGTTTGCCTTAGGCTCAGCTTTAACATCAACATTCGCATCGTTGCACATC
>CAZWDF010000016.1:12345-16546 GCA_964632335.1 uncultured Candidatus Saccharibacteria bacterium
GTTATATTCCTGCGCATGCTTTAAAAGCCTCAGAAATCTAAAATCGTTTTATGGGTTTGTTTGATAAGTGCATCCGTTGCGGCGGCCTGCTGAAAGATGATGAGAAAACAGGGATGAGGATCTGCTCTCGCTGCGGAACTAAATATTTATGAATAGAGAAAAAGGGAGGAGGCAGTTTTCATGCCTCCAAACGAACTCAAACAGAAAGAATTACATCGTTCCTGTGTTTGTCTTTCTGCCGAACATCCAATAGATGCCTCCGAACATCACTCCGATGAGAACCACTATTCCCACGAAAGTTCCGATAGTTCCGAACTGCGTGGCAACGTTCATCAAACCGGCCGTAACGTTATTTACGGCATTCGCTGCGTTTCCTGTCAGGCCTGTTCCCAGCGTTGTGGTCATGAGAACTACTGCTCCGAGTATGACGGCAGCAACTCCGAAAGACATTATGTATTGCGGTAATTTATCTAGCATTTTTGATTCACCTCCTTATGCTTAGAACTAAGGAGGCCAGGCCGCCTAATATATTTCTGCTATCACTTTTTGCGCTTTGGAACTCCCATGCAAACATCCTTTCCTGCGCCTATGCCTGTAACTCCCACTATGCATGTTTTCTGTTTCAAAGGAACTCCTGTGATGATTTTCATATCCTCGCTTACAACATGCACAAAGCTCTCATTCTTTCCATGTTTCAATAATTTGCATCTCATATTTTCAGCACATCCAGCATCGTTGTTTTCTTTTTCCTGCTAGGCTCACGAACTATCAATATCGTATTAGGCGGCGCTATCTTTGGGATCATCCTGGTAAGTTCCGTTTCTGAGGCCCTTTGCCCTGTCTGCTGATAAACCCTATCGCCTATCTGCCTGATATACCTGTCAAAATCAACATGAACCCTTTTCATCGTTGAGGGCCTGGATTGCGGCCTCGCCATGCTAATCATGCCTCATTTCATGCGCTATCCTATCCGGCGATTTCAGCTTGTCCTTTTTGAACAGGCTGCTTATCATCTCATAGATGTATCCGCATATCGTGAGGATAACGATGAACATCGTTGTTGATATGAGCAGGATTATGGTATTGCCTGAGATGCTTTGGACGGCCTCCGGAACCATGTATGATTCCGTTTGGTTCGTTATCGTGTTATTCAGCAAATCAACGTATGATGTGGAATCTATCTGCGTTGAAAAGTTCGTGGCGTTGAACAGGATAACCATAGTGCATGCCAAAGTTATCAGGCTCAGAACGAAAAAGTAATCCTTATAATACCTGTTCTCCATGCTGTTCCTCAGATACGCCAAAGCGAATGTGAGTATGCCGAACCCTATGATTCCTGCGAGCAGATAATCCATTTTATCCCCCCTCCTTTATGAATAATACGCCTAGCGAGATAATAAAGATTATCATTAGCGGCAGCAGCATCGTTGCCGGAGCTATTCCAACAAAGATGAAACCGCCTCCTACTATTGCCGTAATGATGGAGGCCGTTGCGAATGCCTGCTCCGTCCTGTAATATTTCATGGAAAAGAACATGATGCTCCATAGGGATATCAGCAGCATGATCCCGAACATGCCTGCGGATTCGTTATTGATGAAGATAAACAAATCCATGAACTGAGTGAAATTCGGCGTTGCATACGTCATTATGGTTCAACCTTGAATATCGCTTTTATTATCGCAAAGATGCTGATGATGCCTATGATTGATGTGAATAAAACGAATATCCAAACCGGCAAATGCAATATCGTAGCTATGTCAGTTATAAGCGATGTCATTATGTCCAGGCTCTGAGGGATGATGTTGAGTGCCTGGAAAGCGCCGTTTGTTATCAGAGTGATGAAATCCGTAGAGCCTGCCTGAGTGTTAGTTCCCAAAGCGGCCTGCATGGAGTTTATCTTTGCCATCGTGGCCGAAGTTTGGTTCATGTAGCTCAGATCCGTATCTCCCGAATAGCTAGTAAGGGAGGCCATGCCGCCGTTCCAGATCGTGAGGCCCACTATGCAACCGCTGATTACGCAAATCATCACTAACAGGTTTCTTATTTCTCCAGGCATGTTTATGACCTCAATTTATATACTACGATGGCCAGCACGCAGAGGATGGAAACCACTACGCTTTCTGCCAAAGGCAGCAGGCCCATCAGCACGCAGAACACTATTCCCAACCCTGTCAAAGTAACCGAAACCGCAGGATTCCAATATCCGCTAAGCGCCAAAGCCATTATGATGAACATGGCCGCAAACACGCCTAGCGTTCCGTAATTGAAATCTGCTCCGTTCCCTAGCGAGCCTGATGCAACGACATACTTTCCTCCTGTGTATGCGCCGTAATAATTATAATAATATGTGTTGTTGGGATAGGATGAAAGATAGCACGATTGGGCCGCCGTTGCGCCTGAGAGAGTGCATAGCTTTGCCGTTATATTAACTGCGCTGCGTTCCCAAACGTCCAGATACCATGTGTTTATCCTGCCGGATGTGTCCGTTGCGTTGCAATTCAGATACTTTGATGCATTAACCGAGCATGATCCTGTTACCGCCGAGAACACGCCAAAGAACGATGCCAAAGGCGCTGCCGAGAGCTTTAATTGTTTGGATGTTGATACTAGCTGCTCATCGTTGAACGTTCCCAATCTAGCGCCGCCTTTCCAAACCTCATACTTATATGTCGCATCCACTAGCTGCAACCTTATCGGCGCTGTGCCTCCCGAACCTGTCTTTGCCATAGCGACAATCCTGTATGCGTTCTCCTCCTTGTAGAACCTGAATACCTTTATGACGGCATCCGTTACATCTATGTTGTTTTCATCCAAAACGTTGAACGTGATAGTGGATGCATAGGAGCTATTGAGCATGTATAGGCTGATGTTCTGCGTTGCGTTGCTGATAGTGCCGTCAATAAGATAATATTCCCTTTGGCCGTAATTCAGCAGTTCGTTCTTATAATCCATAGAGGCGTTTGCGTTGAACGTTGCCCAATCAGGAAATATGTAAATCGGCAGGGTATTCGTTGGCGTTGTGAAATTAAACGTGAAATTCTTTTGAGCAGCGCTGTTCCATGCGTAATATACCTGATTGGATGAGCAGTTATGCTGCGCCAAAGTTAGCTCATCGTAGCATGTGTAATTTATCGCCAAAGCTCCGGATGAGCTTATGTTCAAAGGATAAACATCTATCGTGCTGTTGAACTGCTGCGTCCTGCTCCTGCCTCCGTAGCTGATGGTTAGGCTGCTGTTTGCGCCATAAGTGGTTTGCGCAGCAACGGACGGCATCACGACATAGTTCCTTATGTCGCTGCCTATCGTGCCGGAGTATGATGCTCCGTTGAACAGGATGCTCTGCGATAGCGTTGCGAGTGCCGATGAGTTCCAATATGTTGATGTGAATGTTACGTTTTCTCCCTCCGTTGCGTTTGCCTGATTGCTGAGGCCTGTCATGTTATAGGAATAGAGCAGGGCTATCGGCATGACGGAACTGCTCCATGTCTGAGTAGTGCCGTTGTTGTATGTTATCGTGCTGTTGAAAGTGGGATTGAGCAGGGTATTGTTTGCCGAGAGCAGAGGCACGAAATAATAGGCGCTGTGAGTATCGCCTGATTTGTTTGCCGTTACATAAGTGCCGTTCCAATTCATGGATGTCGCTATGTTCGTAATGTTGGATGTGTTCTGATAACTTACACTATACAAATATGTTGAAAGTTCCTGCTGCGGAGTGGTATATATGAGATTGCTGTTCGCATAAGTGCCGTTGAAATAATTGTTTGTGAAAATCCTTGTTTCAGTTATGGATGACGGCATGGAATCGTTGCATACTATCGTAAGATTGTGCATGCCCTCTCCGTATCCTATCGTCCTGGTATTAAAAGATGCGTTTGTTACCGAACCCCAATCATACTCTGCGCCGTCCAAATAATCAAAGCAATTGAAAGATGCATCCGTATGCGATACCGCCGAGAAATTGAGCAATTGGCCGTTTGAAATCGTTGTTGCGTTTGCAGGGCTGTATAGATCTATATCCATAGCCAAAGTGTAATATTCTATGTCTTTGAATGAGGATACCGGCTCCGCATAGGCATGTTTCCTTATGGTTACATCATCAACGCATGTTGATTTGGCGTTATCATAGTGTGTGAATGCTATATGTCCTGCATCCGTTACCGGCCCTGCGAATGCATGGCTTTCATAGTTCGTGGCGTTGTA
>CAZWDF010000017.1:0-15120 GCA_964632335.1 uncultured Candidatus Saccharibacteria bacterium
TGAAAATTGAACACCCATTTCATGGGTACCCGAACTTGAAAATTGTTTAGGAGATATAAATGAGTAATTATAAACTTCGGTAAAGCCAGCTTCCTTTAAAATATTTTTAGTGAGGTCCTCCCAAAAAATCTCTAAATTTCTTTCTGGCGGAACCAAAGCCGCCATTGGAAAGACGGAAGGAATTTTCTGATAGCCATAAATTCTGCCAACTTCTTCAATCAAATCCTCGGGCATTGAAATATCCAACCTCAATGTCGGCACCAAAACTTCAACACAATGAGGCCCAGCCTCATTGCAGTTAAAACCTAATCTTTTGAGGATGTTTTTTATTTCTTTTTGGGAAATTTTTACTCCCAGTAATTTTTCTGCATAATTCAAATCTAATCTAATTCTCTTTGGTAAAACTTTTTTGGGGTAAAAATCAATTAAACCTTTAGTTACCTTCGGGTACCCGCCTTGCGGGTGGGCAATTTTTTGAATTAAGAAAGCTGCCAGATTTATTGCAAATTCGGTTAAATTTGGGTCGATTCCATGCTCGAATCTTAGAGAGGCATCGGTCTTTAAATCTAACTTCTTTGAACCCTGGCGAATAATCCTTTGGTTAAAATTAGCCGACTCTAAAACAACAATTTTTGTTTTCCTATCAATTTCCGGAATCTTTCCTCCTTTAATTCCAGCAATAGCTACTGGTTTTTTCTCATCGGCAATAACCAGAATATCCTCATCCAAATCATATTTTTCCTCGTCTAAAGTAACAATCTTTTCACGCTCTTTGGCAAACCTAACAATGATTTTTTTGCCTTCTAATTTTTCACCATCGAAAGCGTGGAGGGGTTGGCCAGTCTCCAACATTGCATAATTTAAAATATCAACAATATTGTTGATTGGCCGCAAGCCACAGACCATTAACCTTTCTTGAAGCCATTTTGGCGAGGGAGAAACTTTAACATCGGTAACCACCCTAGCCGTATATCGTGGACAAGCGCTTTTATCTTCCACTTCAACACGAACAAAGTCTTTAGCTTTTATATTTTTGTTTTCCCTAATTATCGAAGTTGAACTTCGATAGATTAAGCCGGTTATAGCTGATATCTCTCGGGCGATGCCTAAGTGGGAAAAACAATCTCCGGCTCGGTTTGGTCGAACATCGATATCTAAAGCAAAATCTTTACCTTTTTTTCTAATCTCTTCCACTTCAGCAAAATGCAAAGTTAAAAGCTCGGCTAATTTTTCTGGAACCGGCAATTTTCGCTTGAAAAATGATTGTAACCAACTATAAGAAAATACCATAGTGGTAATTCAAGTTTAGTCGCTCGCCCTCTCCAGCCTTCGGCCTCGCTTCGGGCTCGCTCTTTAAAAACCGAACCGCAGTAAGGTGAAAAAGAGATTTATCTCTTTGACTACCCTCGGTTTTTAATATTTTCCCTGCCTGCCGGCAGGCAGGCTATACGGGGCAACCGAAGGGTTTCCCCGACCCCCTTCCGATATGGATTGTTTTAAAACTGTTGTAAAAATCGTAAATCTCCGGAGCGAAACAATCTAACATCATTAATTTTATACTTCATCATTGCTAATCTATCTAATCCAAAACCGAATGCCCACCCTTGCCATCCGCCAGCTGGCGGATTTGGGATTAAACCAGCATTTTTAAAAACATTGGGGTGAACCATTCCGGCGCCAGCCATCTCTACCCAGCCACTTTCTTTGCAGACCGGGCATCCTTTTCCTCCACAAACTAAACAGGTTATACTAACATCGAAAGATGGCTCAGTAAAAGGAAAGTAATCGGGCCTCAAACGGAATTTAATATCCTTCCCGAAAAATCTCCGAAAAAATTCTCCGATTATTGCTTTGAAATTGGCAACTGAAACTTTTTCATCAACCATTAATCCCTCAACTTGATAAAGTTGGAATTCGTGAGAAGCATCGGTAGCTTCATGTCTGTAAACATTACCGGGAACTATTATTCTAAGGGGTGGCTGATGGCTTTCCATATAACGCACCTGAACCGGACTGGTATGAGGACGAAGGATCAGGCTATTTTTAAGAAAGAAGGTGTCCCAAACATCGCGAGCCGGATGGTCTTTAGGAATGTTGAGAGCATCGAAAGCGTACCATTCGGTTTCCATATCTGGTCCCTCCACTACCGAAAATCCCATTGTCTGGAAGATTTCCTCAACTTTTCTTTTGACCTGAGTCAGTGGGTGTAAATGGCCTAAGGCAAGTTTCTTTCCGGGGGCAGTAATATCGAACCACTCTTCCTTGTCCTCCGTAGTTTTAACGAAGGAGGATTTTTTCTGTTCCATTTTCTCCCGCAAAAAATTTTTCAGTTCATTTGCCTCTCTGCCAATTTTTACTCTTTTTGCTTTTGGTAATTTTTCTAAAGACCTTAAAATTTGGGTAAGTTTTCCTTCGCGCTTACCCAAATACTTCTTGAAAATCTCATTTAACCCTTTTAAATCTTTGACTTTTTCTATCTCTTTTTTGGCCTGATTTTTGAGCAATTTTAGATTAATTTTTGCCATAGTTATTAATCTATTTTACCTTAATTTTAATATAAAATCAAGTCAGAAACTGGGGATAACTCAAAGGTATAGGAAATTCGCATGGGCGTATTCGCATACCCGAGCGGAGCCCGAAGGGCGGAGCGAGGTTACGCTATTCGCATGCAATAAAAACAGCCCGCTGGGTGAACCAGTCGGGCCGTTGCACTTCTTGCGCCTATCGAAACCTCCTATTCGGCTTCCGCTAATTGAGAGGTGGTGATAAGACGCCAGTTCTCATCCGTCGCCTTGGGCTTGATTGGTTTCGAGCCCATTTTGCAGAGCGGACATTCCTTTGGCTCCCAATCATTCACCCGATGCTCTACGGCTGGGACAACTTCAAATGAGCCAATTCCTTCTATCACTATCTCCTTCAGGCCTCCTCTATTGAGGATAACTGACTCGTAAGGCAAGAACTTCACTTCCGGCTGCTTGGATAATATATCCAAAACAGCTTCTTTGAAGCCTGTACCCCGGGTGCAGAAATCCTCAATCCCAAGCAGGCTCTCACCAGCACCAATTAAACTTACCAGCACGATCCGGCCGTCCTCTTTCTTCATCTCGGCATTTTTCCCGCCCATTATTTTGGCTACATCCTCACCGAGCTTAGTTGCTCCATCAGGAATTCCGACTACCCAATCAGGCTTTGGAATTCCCAACCGGTTAAATCTGAGCACCAGCTGATTGGCAAATATCCATCTTATATTTGGAGCATCCAAAAGAATCCTGGAGACAAAGAATCCATCGCTGTGGAGCTCTGATTTGAGGATAGCGTGTATTCCCACTCTGCCTTGTTTAGCCGCCTCATAATTATATCGCCAATAGGCACCAAAAGTTTCAGCTATGTAGATTATCTCTTCTTTTGAGAGTAACCAATCTACACTTTGGGGATCGAGAGCAATCAGCTCTTCTTTAGTCATTCCGATGATGTATTTGTACATCTTTTCACCTCCTTGGATTTTTTGAGGAGGCGTGGCTACGCCGCGCCGCCTTTCTCTATGTTACCTATACTGATTAATCATCTCGTGTAGCTTCAATGTCTCTCTCCGTGCCGCTTCAGCAAAGTCTGGGCCGCTCGAGGCAAAGATTATTGCCCGGGCCGAATTGTAGATGGCGTCTTTCTTTCTCTTGCTCATCCCATACTTTACCGCCGGCTCAACCTCGCCACCCTGAGCACCGATGCCAGGAATAAGGATTGGTAGATCGCCGACTTCCTGACGAACATCTCGTAATTCCTCAGGATAGGTGGCACCAACCACTATCCCGCAGTTACCTAATTTGTTCCATCCGACCACGGCTTTTGCCACCCTCATAAAGAGTGGAATGCAGTCACCCTCGTCGCGGATGTCCTGGAATTCGCCCGCTCCGGGATTTGATGTCCGCGAGAGGACAAAGAAACCCTTGTCCGGCCGGGACAGAAACGGCTGCAATGCCTCACCACCCAGATAGGGATGCACGGTTATGGCATCGAAGCCAAAGACCTCGAAGGCCGCACGGACGTAACCGTTGTTGGTATTCCCGATGTCAGCTACCTTCATATCCCCAATCACTGGAACTCCAGGCGCTCGCTGGTTGATGTAAGTCACCGTCTTAATTAGGGCGGAAAATCCTGGCAGCCCTAGGCCGGCATAAAAGGCCCAGTTGGGCTTGTAGGCGCAGACCAGATCGCAAGTTGCGTCAGCGAGGGCAGAGTTGAAGTGAACCAATGTCTCTTCATCGGTATCTCGCACCGCTGCCTTGGGGATCTTCGCTCGCTCACTGTCCAATCCGACACAGACGGACTTTTTCTCGTCCCACCTTGCATTGATTAGCTCAGAAAAAACCCTTGTCATTGTTCGATTCCTCCTTTCAGTTTTTGGTATTACGACCCATATTCAGTTGTTAAACTATCCTACATAGTTGCACCTCCTTTATTAAAAATAGAGGTTAACCCTCCTTGAGTTTTTTCTATCAGATTCAGAAGATTTGTCAAATAAAAACAGCCGAGTTATCTCAATAACCTGGCTCGGTTATATAAAGTAATTTTAGGATATTGACTGCGAAAAACCCCTGATATAAAATGGGTGAAGAAAAGATGGCTAAATTTAATCAGGAAAAATTTAACCAATTTATTCTGGAAAATAAGGTAGTTGGCTTTTTTGAAGAACCTATTACTTTAAAATCGGGGAGGCTTTCTCATTGGTATGTAAATTGGAGAAATGTTGCCGAAGATGTTTTTTTATCAGATAAACTTTCAGATTATGTTATGGCATTTGTTGAAGACCTAGGTCTCCAACCAGACTGTTTTTATGGAGTTCCTGAAGGAGCAACAAAATTAGGAATTATTACCCAATATAAATGGGCAAAAAATTCTCCAAATTATGGACTGGGAAGCCATATCCTGCCGATGGGAAGAGGAAAGCCAAAAGATCATGGCGAACCAAAAGATAGGTTTTTTCTTGGCCAGCCAAAAGGTAAAGTGATTATTCTTGAAGATGTCACCACCACCGGGAGTTCATTACTTGAAACAATTGATAATCTGAACCAAGCCAAAATTCAAACAATTGCCGCCATCGGCTTAACCAATAGAATGGAATTGAGAGATGATGGAAAAAGCGTCAAGGTAGCAGTTGAGGAAAAAGGTATCCCTTATCTTCAAATGTCAAGTGCTTTAGAACTTCTGCCCTTAGTTTGTCAAAGATTAAAGCCAAAAGGAGAAATAGCCGAAAAAGTCGAAGAAGAGTTTGAAAAATATGGAGTCAAGAAACTAAAATTAGTTCGATGATAACTTTGTTCTCATCTCTCACGAGCTCACTTCGTTCACTCGTCTATGAAAAATTTTGCTGATAGATTATTAGATGAAATAGAAAGATTTCAAAACCCAAGTTGTATTGGCCTGGATCCAAGAATTGAAGATATTCCTGATTTCATTAAAAAAGAAAACGAAAGAAAATATAATGAAACAAAAGGGGCCGTTGCCAGGTCTTTTTTTGATTTTAACAAAATGATAATTGATGCCACTTTTGATATTGTTCCGGCTTTTAAAGTCCAGATAGCTTTTTATGAAAAATACGGTTCAGAAGGAGTTAAAGCATTTGAAGATACTGTTAATTACCTAAAAAATAAAAATAAAATAGTAATCGAGGATGCCAAAAGAAACGACATTGGCCCAACTGCTGAAGCTTATGCCCAAGGACACCTCAATCCAGAAGGATTTGACGTTGATGCTGTAACCTGCAATCCCTACCTTGGGATTGACGGGGTAAAACCATTTATTGATGAGGCAATAAAATATGGGAAAGGAATTTTTGTTTTAGTCAAAACTTCTAATCCCTCCTCCGGCGATTTTCAAGATAGAGTCTTAGAAAATGGTAAAAGATTGTATGAAGTGGTTGGGGAAATGGTTCAGAAATGGGGAACAGGAACCGAGGGAGAAAAAGGGTATCAAATAGTTGGGGCAGTGGTCGGCGCTACTTATCCTGAACAGGCAAAAGTATTGAGAAAAATAATGCCAAAAAGCATTATTTTGGTTCCCGGCTATGGAGCCCAGGGAGGAGGAGCCAGAGAAGCAATACCTAATTTTAACGAAGACGGTCGAGGAGCAATCGTCCACAGTGCCCGGGGAATAATTTTTGCCTATAAAACAGACCCCTATAAAAACAAGTTCAAACCTGGGGAATTTCACTTAGCCGCGAGGAAGGCAGCCTTAGAAATGAAAAAAGATTTAATGGAGGCTTTAAAAAACAAATGAAAAATTTTATCATTCCAACTTCTCAGACTGAGAAGTTAGCCAGAAATATTTTAAAAATCGCTAAACCCAGCACCAGAGCAAAGCTCGGTGCTGGACTAGTCCCGCACCGCCCCGCACCAGAGAAATCTCGGTGCGGGGCTGGTGCGGGGAATTTCGAAGTTATTTTTCCTGACCTAAGCAAAGACGGAAAAAGATATTTCCCAGATGGAGAAATTTACATGAGAATTTTGAAAGCTAAAAAACTGCAAGGTTCAAGAGTTATTGTTTTGTATTCTGGAGCGCCAAAGCCAAATGAGGGATTAACTGAATTCGAGTTGATTTTACAAATTTTAAGAGACAATAATATAAAACCCGAGGTATTTTTCACTTATTTCCCCTACGGAATGCAAGACAAAGTCTTTAAAAAAGGTGAGACCAATGTGGCTGAAAATTTGATTGAAAAATTAATAAATTATTACAAAGTTAAAAAAATTTATATTATTGACCCTCATTTTGGCGGAAGAAAATGGGTGAAAAAATACCCGCTCATCTCTATTTCGGCTATCCCCTCTTTAATTAAAAAAGCTAAAGAAGATTTTGGGGAGAATATTTTATTTTTATCACCGGATAAGGGAGGTCAAAGAAGGACTAAAATTTCTGGTTTTCGGAAAAAAAGATACGATTCTTTTTCGGTCAAAATTCTTTCACCAAAAATTAATCTTAAGGGGAAAATTGTGGCTGTAACCGATGATATGATTAAGACCGGAGGCACCCTTTTGAAATTTGCTGAGTTTGCTAAACAATCTGGGGCAAAAAAAATTCTTGCCCTAATAACTCACGGAGTGATACCTGATGGTATTTCAAAAATTAAGAAAAAATATTCCAAACTTTATTTAACCAACACCATCGAGCAAAAAGAAGCAAATGTAGACATAACCGATCTAATCTTGAAAACTCTCTCAAAATCGTAGTCGATGAACTTTGTTCATCTTCACCCTTCACTGTCGCTCGGGTAATTGAGATTAATGGAAAAGTTGATTATTTTTTAGAAAAGTTCCGTCAACGCAACTTCTATATCCTTTTGAAGTTGCGCAGGAACCGCACAAGCCAATACCACATCTCGTTAAAAACTCTATTGAAGAATAAATTTTGTCTGGGTTCAAGTATTGACTTTCGATATCTGTCGCCATTTTTACCATAGCTTCTGGCCCGCAGTTTAGACAGCCTGCGGGTTTTATTTTTTTGATAATTTCAGAAAGAATATCAGTGACTCGTCCCCTGCGACCTATTTCACCGTTTTCAGTAGTTAAATAAAGTTCTTCACAGAGGACTTTAAATTTTTCCAAATAAGGTAAGTGGTTTTTATCTTTTGCTCCCAATAAAGCAATTGTTTTCTTATTTTTTTTAGCAAAGAGATAAAGGGCGGCAATTCCCGTTCCGCCACCAACCAATAAAATTGGGTGGCGTCCATCAATTTTTAGTGAATTCCCATAAGGCCCTCGAATATAGATAGAATCTTTTTCTTTTAATTTTGATAGTTCATTTGTAAAACAACCTCTTTTTTGAATTAGCAAAGTTAAGGGAGTATCGTCAAGAACAGAAAATGGCTTTTCTCCTTTTTCTGGCAGCCAAGCAAAAATAAATTGTCCCGGCTCTATCTCTATTCCACCATCTAACCTCAAAAGGAATAAATCATCAGTTAAAGATTTATTTTCCCTTACGGTATATTTTTGATAGTCCATATTCAGTTTCTCTTTTAAAAGACTGGCAGCATTATTTGTTCCCTCCTCCAAGTCAATTAATAAATCATGAAGATATTGCTTTATTTCTTCTGTATTCATCCCGGATAGGGCTGAGCCTATGCCAAAAAAATTAGCACCAGCTTCTTTATATCTCTCCACCTCAGCTTTTGTTGAAATACCGCCACAAGCAATGATTGGTAAGTCTGTGAGCTCTCTTATTTTCTTAACCGAAGTTAAACCAAGTTCTAGAATTGCCTTTCCGGAAATTCCCCCTACTTTATTTGAAAGAACTGGACGCCAGCCACCTTCCACCCTATATTTATATAATTCCGGCCCTTTTGTGTTTATTGCCGTTATGCCAGAGACTCCTCCCCTTATAGCCGCCTTTACAGTTTCTTTCACGTCTAAATTGGGTGAGATTTTAACAAATACCGGCTTCCCAAGAGAAACAATGCTCTTTGTTATTTTTTCTACAATCGCATTATCTTGGCCTATAGCTTGGCCATATTTGTCGGAATGAGGGCAAGAAATATTCAATTCAAAACCATCAGTCAATTCTACTAATTTTTCGGCTACTTCTTTAAATTCTTTCTCATTACTGCCAAATATTGAAGTGAGTAAAAATTTGTCAGGAGGAATCTTTATTTTTGAAATTCTTTTTCTAAATTCTTCTACGCCGGGGTTTGTAAGACCAACCGCATTGATAAAAGAAAAAGGAGAATATTGAGCAATGATTGGCTCTCTATTCCCTTCTTTTGGCTCGGGACCGATGCTTTTCGTTGTTAAGATTCCTATTTCTGGAATTTCATTTGCAATTTTTTCAAGTATTGATACCTCGGTGGTGACGAGTCCGGCAGGAATGGTAAAAGGCCCACTAATTTTTTTATTAAAGATTTTATATTTTCCCATACCCGAATCGCAATGAAGGCGAAGAGAACTTCGTTCTCTTCTTTACCTCAGCTAAAGCTTCGGTGGGTGAAGAAGAGATTTATCTCTTCGACTAGTCTCTAATTTGTCTTCTACCAAATTTCACAAATTTGTCAAACCCCGTAGTAGAATTTTGACAACCCCGCCCCCTATGCCTGTTAGGCTCAAGAAATAATGAAAATTTTTAGGTAAATCTATTATTGGAATCAATCTGAAATGATGAACTTAGAGGGCGGGGTAAATTGCCGCAGGCAGTCAAAATTTCACTACGGGGTCAAATAAAAATAGGTATCCTTCTGGGATACCAAAGAAAGGAGCTAAGCTCCTTTAATTAAAAGGTTTTAAGGTTTCTCCAAGCCTTTTAATTTGCGCGGGCGACGAGACTCGAACTCGCAACCCTTGGCTCGACAAGCCAATGCTCTGGCCAATTGAGCTACACCCGCAAGTGCTATGTACCGGGGGCGGGAATCGAACCCACATTGATCGCTTATGAAACGACCTTAGAAACCAATCTACTCCCCGGCAAAAACTTGTTGCGGCGCCTGGAATTGCACCAGGGTCTCGAGGTTATGGGCCTCGCAAGGTACTACTCCTCCACACCGCGATGATATTTTAACATAATTTACTCCGTTAGAAAAGACCTTTGGGAAAAACATAATTATAGAAAGATAACTTTCAGTTCTTCATCTAATTTTCTAACGGGGTTTAGAATGCCTGTAAATCCCTGAGGGCCTGTTCGTAAATTCCTACCGCCATCTTAGCTTCATCTAAAGATACCCTATAATCAGGGTCATGGACAATGTTGTTGCGAATTTTATGAGCTTCCCGGATCTGCTGAAGGTTAGGCAAGGTGACAACAGTCAATCGGTCTAATCTCTCTCCCAGGGTTTCACCAGCAAATCCCATTTTCATTAAAATATCATTCAGTATCGAATCTGCCTCAATGATGGCCAATTTCCACTCCGATTCCAGGTCAGTTTCGAGTCTGGCAGTAATTTTAGCCCAATCTTTTTCTACTTTTCTTATTCCATAGGGTCGGAAAGAAAAAAATTCTACTATATCCCAGATGAGCATCCTTTTTAACCAGCTTGTTTTAATAAGGAAAAAGATAATAAAACCTGAAAGAATCAAAAAGAGAATAATAAGTAGAATTTTCAAAAATAGCAGCCAGTCAGTAAAGGCGGGGTTAAAGATAAATGAGATTATATCGTTAATTTTTATCATAAATTTTTCTCGAAAATTTTGCCGATTTCTAAAATTTTGCTTTCTTCAAAAGGTTTTCCGATGATTTGGAGACCTACCGGCAAATTGTCTACCTTACCGCAGGGTAAAGAGAGAGCGGGAAGCCCGGCCAGATTGACGGAAATCGTAAAAATGTCTGAAAGATACATAGTTAAAGGGTCATCAATTTTTTCTCCTAATTTAAAGGCCGGCGTTGGAGATACTGGAGTGAAAATAGCATCAACATTTTTAAAAGCCTTGTCAAAATCATTTTTTATTAAAGTCCTAACCTTTTGAGCTCTTAAATAATAGGCTTCGTAATAACCGGCAGAAAGAACATAGGTACCTAGTATAATTCTTCTTCTTACCTCTGGCCCAAACCCTTCTTCCCTACTTTTTAAATAAACATCCAGTAAGTTTCGGATTTCAGATTCCGGGTTTCGGGTTTCGGAGTGCCCATATTTTATCCCATCATATCTCGCCAAATTGGCGCTGGCTTCAGAAGGAGCAATTATATAATAACAAGGCAAAGCGTATTCAGTATGGGGCAAGCTAATTTCTTCGACTTTAGCTCCCATCTCTTCATATTTCTTTATTGCTTGCTTAATGACTTTTTCGACTTCTGGATCAATTCCTTTAACCTGCCTGCCGGTAGGCATGGTAAAGTACTCTTTGGGAACACCGATTTTTAATTCGTTAACTTTTAACTTTTCACTTTTAACTTTTAACTTTGGCTCTACACTTGTTGAATCCATCTCGTCCCTGCCTTTTATTGCATCAAAAACAATCTTACAATCCTCTATTGTTTTAGTTATTGGTCCTATCTGGTCTAAGGAAGAAGCAAAGGCAATCAAGCCAAACCTGGATACTACGCCATAAGTTGGTTTTAATCCCACCATCCCACAAAAAGAAGCAGGTTGTCTGATTGAACCTCCGGTATCTGAGCCTAAGGCAAAAATACATTCATCTGCGGCTACTGCCGCTGCCGAGCCACCTGAGGAACCGCCAGGAACTCGCGCTAAATTGTGGGGATTCTTAGTTGGGAAAAAGGCAGAATTCTCTGTCGATGAACCCATAGCAAACTCATCCAGATTGGTTTTCCCTAAAATTACACAGTTTTCTCCTTTTAATTTCTTAATAACTGTCGCATCGTATGGAGCGATGTAATTTTCTAAAATTTTCGAACCGGCCGTACATTTAACATTTTCAACTAAAATAATGTCTTTTATTGCACAAGGAACTCCTGAAATTAAAGGAATCTTTCTACCAGTTGAAATCATATCATCAACTTTTTTTGCTTGAGAAAGGGCCAAATCCTCAATAACGGTTAAAAAGGCGGAAATCTCTTTGTCCTTTTCTTTGATTTTCTCCAGATAGGCCTTACAGAGTTCGAGGGCTGAAAATTCTTTCTTAACCAAACCTTGGTGAGCTTGGGAAATGGTAAGATTATCTAATTTCACCCCGTTAGAAACTTCGGATCGTTTCTGCGATGATTTAGTATGATAATCGCTTTTGTTTTTGGGGGTTCTAACGGGGTTCATTAAATTATAATATTGATTTTGTTTTTAAGAAACCCGCTTTCTTTTCCGGAGCCATCTCAACTAATTTTTTGCCAATTTCTATTTTTTCCTTCTTTGGCTCGTCTATTCTCATTATATTCTCAACCAAAATTGAATGACTGGTTGGCTCCACCTTCGAAATGTCCACCTCTTTCAATTTTTCGATATAATCCAAAATCTTCGAAAGCTCTCGCTGAAACTTCGTGATTTTCTCTTCTGTCAAACCCAATCTGGCTAATTTAGCAATATGCTCTACTTCCTTTTTGCTAATCATAATATCTAATGACTAATTTCTAATTTCTAATAAAATTCCCAATTTCTAAATGTTTAATGAATTAAAATTCATTTCGCCTCTCATAAATCTTTCGATTTATTTCGATGTTTAATGTCTAAAATTTTGGTCATTTGGCATTGGGCATTAGACATTTTATTAGACATTAGTAATTAAGAATTAGAAATTTTTTACTTAGGCGGCTCGAGGTATTCTGTTTCCACCAATACCTCATGGAGTTGGTCGAGGTTTTCTAAAACCATTCCCGCTCCCCTGACCATCGCTGTCATTGGGTCTTCAATAATTTTAGTTGGAATTTTCGTTTCTTTTTGAATTAAAATATCTAATCCTCGCAAAAGAGAGCCACCACCTGCCATTTGAATTCCCGAAGTCATTACATCGGCTAATAATTCGGGAGGAGTTTCTTCGACCGTTGTTTTTATTTCGGTAACAATTTGTTTTATTGATTTTTCCATCGCTTTTCTTATATCATCATCTGAAACCAAAATTTCTTCAGGGAGTCCAGTAACTAGGTTTCTTCCCCGCATCGGCAACTCTCTCTTTTCCTTTAAGGGATAGGCTGAACCAATCCCAATTTTTATTGCTTCAGCCGTTCTTTCTCCGATTAATAGCTTATATTCATCCTGGGCAAAATGAATTATATCTTCATTAAGTTTGTCTCCGGCCACTCTCAGGCTTTTTGATATGACGATTCCTCCTAAAGAAATTACCGCCACCTCAGTTGTCCCTCCGCCGATGTCAACAATAAGGTTACCGCCGGCTTCTTGAACCGGAAGTCGAGCGCCGATAGCGGCGGCCATAGGTTCCTCAATTAAAAAGACTTCTCTGGCCCCGGCATTTTTTGTCGCATCGCAAACTGCCTTTCTTTCTACTTCAGTTACTCCGCAGGGTATCCCAACAATTACCCGCGGCCTGGGATTGATAAAAATTTTTTTTCTCTGGGCTTTTTCAATAAAATACCTGAGCATCTGTTCGGTTACTTCGAAATCAGAAATTACTCCGGATCTTAAGGGTCTGGTAGCAACGATGTGAGCCGGGGTTCTGCCAACCATCTTTTTAGCTTCGTCCCCAATTGCTAAAATTTGTCCGGTTTTTTGATTGATCGCCACAACCGAAGGTTCCTGGATTACAATCCCCCGGCCGCGGACATATACTTCAGAGTTGGCTGTTCCCAAATCAATTGCTATATCTTGAGAAAATATTCGCCAAATTTTATCTAACATATTTAGAAATTAGGAATTAGAAATTAGAAATTTAAGAATTGTGATAAGTGATTTACTTTTACTAATTTGACTTTTTTCTGACCTCTTTGCTTAATTTCCACACTATTCTTTTTCAAAGTTCTCTTACTTATCACAATTCTGATTGGTATGCCAATTAAATCGGCATCAGTGAATTTTTCTCCCGGGGATTTTGCTCTATCGTCATATAATACTTCAACTCCTTTTTTCTGTAAATCCTTATGTAATTTCTCAGCCGCCTTCTCAACTTTCCCCGGCGGCGTAATCTCTACGCGCCCCGGCGACGTAGAGGGAAGTGAAATTAAATGAACTTGAAACGGGGCTACTTCTCTGGGCCAGATAATTCCTTTTTCGTCGTGGTGAACCTCGACAACGGTTGATATAAGCCTGGGAAGGCCTATTCCATAACACCCCATTAAAATAGGTTTTTCTTTTCCATCCCTGTCTTGGAAATTGGCTGACATGATTTTACTATATTTTGTTCCGAGGTTAAAAATATGACCAATTTCAATTGATTTTTTTTTCTCTAAAATACCCCGGCATTTAGGACAAGATTTTATGTCTCCAACTTTTTCAATATTTGTGCTATAACCACATTTTTTACAAATTAAAACTCTATTTTCTCCCGTTTCCGCCGGGACCATAAATTCTTGAGATAATTTCCCTCCAATTGTCCCTGAGCTGGCTTCAACGCAAAGAGACTTTAAACCGCATCTTTTAAATATTTTAAAATAAGCTTTTTTCACTTTTTCATAAAATCTTTCCAAATCTTTTTCATCAATATGAAAACTGTAAAGGTCCTTCATCAGAAACTCTCTAGTTCTTAAAAGGCCGCCTGAAGATCTCATCTCATTTCGAAATTTGTCTTGAATTTGGAAAAGCGAGATCGGTAAATCTTGATAAGATTTAATCCGCTTGCGGACGATATCAGTGATTTCTTCTTCGTGGGTTGAGCCTAAAGCAGTTTCTTTCTGGTGGCGGTCTTTCAATTTAAATAAAGGAGGGTCAATTGTTTGCCAGCGATGGGTTTCTAACCAAAGATTTTTATTTTGCAAGGCAGGTAAATATAATTCCTGAGCGCCTAAACCGAGCATTTCTTCTCTGATAATCTCTTCAATTTTTTTCAAAACCTTGAAACCCAAAGGTAAAAATCGATAAACTCCACTAATTGTTTGCTCAATAAAATCCCCCCTGACTAAAAATTTATGTGAAATAACTTCGGCATCTTTTGGCGCCTCTTTTTTTGTTTTGGTAAATAGTTGGGATTGTCTCATTTTAGAATAATCTTATTATGTCTTTTATGGTGACCCAAATCATCAGGGCAACTAAGAAGGTAAAGAAGGCCCCGGTAATGTTTTGCTCAATTTTTGGGGAAACTGGTTTTCTTCTCACTTTTTCAATTGCTAAAAATAATAATTTTCCGCCATCTAAAGCTGGAATGGGCAAAATATTAAAAATAGCTAAATAAATTGAAATCATGGCAATAAATTGTAAATAATAATTTACTCCCAATTTTACAAACTGGGTCATCAAAGAACCGATACCAATTGGTCCCATTAATTGAGCTCCTGCTGGCAATCCTTTTCCCTGGATTAAATTTCCAAAAACTTGAGCCAAACCTTCAACTATTGCCCCAGTCATTTTTAGAGTAGCTTCAATTCCTTTAATTGGTGCTTGGTACCAGGGATAAGATTTTTCAGTTATTCTGGTCAAACCTACTCCCATTGCTCCTTCCCCTTCTGGAGGAGAAATTCTGGGAACTAATGAAGCTTCAAAAATTTCTCTTCCCCTTTCAATGGTTAAAACGATCTCTTTACCTTTATATTTTTCAGTAAATTCTTGAACTTCTTTAACCTTATTAATTGAAAATTGGACATCCATTTCAT
>CAZWDF010000018.1:0-13546 GCA_964632335.1 uncultured Candidatus Saccharibacteria bacterium
GAGCGAGAAAAAGTAACCATAAGATAACGCAAGATAATGCCAGAGCCAATTATTAAATTAGAAAACGTCTGGAAAATCTATCAGTTGGGAAAAATAGAAGTTCCTGCCCTAAAAGGAGTCAGCCTGGATATTAATCCAGGCAGTTTTGTCAGTATTATGGGAACTTCCGGTTCCGGTAAATCTACCCTTTTGAATTTAATAGGCGCTCTGGACGTTCCAACGAAAGGAAAGATATTTTTGAAAGGAAAAGATATTTCCAAACTATCAGAAGACGAACTTGCTCAATTGAGAGGCAGAACAATAGGTTTTATTTTTCAAGAATTTAATCTTTTGCCTAATCTTACAACTGTTGAAAACGTAACGTTGCCAATGATTTTTCAGGGAGTTTCGGAAGTCGAAAGAGAGAAGAAAGCCAAAGAAATTTTAACAATGGTTGGTCTGGAAAATAGAATTTATCATCAGCCGGCAGAGTTATCCGGAGGAGAGCGCCAAAGAGTTGCCATCGCCAGAGCTTTTGCCAACGACCCGGAATTAGTCATTGCCGACGAGCCGACAGGAAATCTCGATTCTTCAACCGGGAATAAAATCATGGAAATTCTTACCGATTTTCACAAGAAAGAAGGAAAAACAATAGTGGTTGTCACTCACGACCCTCAAATAGCCAACTACAGCAGGGAAGTAATAAATATAAAAGACGGCGAAATCGTGGCAAATCATCAAATAGGAAAAGAGGTATTATGGAAAAATCAGAATATTTCAAAATAGCTTTTAGAAATTTAAAGACAAGGTCTTTAAGGAGCTGGCTGACGATTCTTGGAATAGTCATCGGCGTTTTTCTTATTGTTACTCTGCTCTCTTTAAGCGAAGGTTTAAAAGCCACAATTACCAAACAGTTGAGAGCCATGGGCGGGGACATGATTATGATTATGCCCGGAGATGAATCGAATATAATGATGAGTTTCATAGGCGGCACTAAAATTGAAAAAGAAGACATGGAAGCCATTAAAAAAACTGAAGGCGTTGATAAAGTTTTATCGATGTCTTACAGCGGAGTAGTGATGAGGTATAAAAAAGAAGCTAAAACGGTTCTTCTGACCGGTCAGCCCTGGAAGGAAGCCATAGATATTTTGCAAAGATTTCAAGGTTGGAGTTTGTCTTCCGGCAGATGGCCTATTTCTGGGAAAAATGAGGTGATAGTAGGTCAACAAACGGCCAGTAAAACTTTTGAAGAAAAAGTTAAAGTTAATACTGAAATTACAATAAAAGGAAAAAAATTTGAGGTGGTGGGAATTTTGAATTCTTTAGGCAGTAAGACGGATGACAGCGCGGTCTACGTAGATATGTCCATTTATCAAAACTTAACCGGTGAAAAAAAAGGCTCTGCTCAGGCGGCTTTGGTAAAAATTGAAGAAGGGGCCTCAGTAAATAAAGTTGCAGAAAATATTAAAGAAAACTTGCAAGAGACGGAGAAGAGAAGGGCCGGAGCTGCCGCCTCTAATTTTTTAGTGATTACTTCTGAAAAAATGAGCGGAATTGCCGGGAGTGTTTTAGGCGTTATTCAATTCGTGATAGTTATTTTTGCCAGCATTGCCATTGTTGTCGGCGGAATCGGAATTACGAACACCATGTTCACTTCCGTTCGGGAAAGAACCAGGGAGATAGGCATTATGAAAGCAATCGGAGCTAAAAACAATACAGTTTTGTTAATATTTTTAATAGAATCCGGAATAATCGGTTTTGGCGGAGGAATCGGAGGAACGGCACTCGGAGTTTTATTTGCTAAAATTATTGAACAGTACGGTCAGGTCCATCCCATATTTTATTTTTCCGCTTCAGTTACGCCAGGTTTAATTATTTTTGGTTTGCTTTTCTCCTTTTTAGTCGGCGGTCTGGCGGGATTTTTTCCGGCAAAAACGGCAGCAAAACTTAAACCCGTCGAGGCCCTCCGTCGTTACGAATAAAATAAATTTGCAGAGGCCCGTCCTCTGCCAAATTCTAATGATGAATAGAGAAATCGTCAAATATCCCAATCCGATTTTGAGGAAAAAATGCCAAGAGGTAAAAGAAGTAACCGAGGAAATAAGAAATCTCGGTTGGGACATGATAGAGAGTATGATCGAGAACCAAGGGACTGGTCTTGCTGCTCCCCAGGTTGGCGAATTAAAGAGAGTGATTGTAGTTCATCCGATAGAGGAGAGATCTCTTGAAGAAAAATCTAAAGAAAAACCTCAGATTTTTATTAATCCGAAAATAATAAAGAAAAGTCGGGAAACTATAATTGATGAAGAGGGTTGCTTAAGTTTCCCCGAGCTTTTTCTAAAAATAAAAAGAGCAAAGGAAGTGGGAGTCGAAGCTCTAAATGAAAAAGGAGAGAAAATCCATCTTAAAGCCCAAGGTCTTCCGGCTCGAATCCTTCAGCACGAAATCGATCATTTAGACGGTATTTTATTCATTGACCACTTAAGCTTTTGGCAAAAATTAAAAACCAAGCTTCCATTACCGAGCTTCCGAAGGAAGCGAAGGTGAAGAAGAAGATGAAGTCCTCTTCGCCTTTAAATTGAAACCATGAATCTAATTGATTCTCTAATCGAAGAAGGATGGCTGAAAACCCCAAGGATAATTGAGGCTTTTAGGAAAATTAAAAGGATTGATTTTTTACCAGAAGATATGAAAGATTTGGCTGAATTAAACGAAGCCCTACCGATTGGTTATGGCCAGACAATTTCTCAGCCATTGGTAGTGGCTTTTATGTTAGAACAGCTTCAACCCCAAAGAGGAGATAAAATTTTGGATATCGGCTCTGGCTCGGGATGGACCAGCGCCCTCCTCGGAGAAATAGTAGGAGGAAAAAGCCTGTCTGCCGGTAGGCAGGGGAAAGTTATAGCCATTGATGTAATTCCTGAATTAGTGGAATTTGGGAAAAATAATGTGGCTAAATACAATTTTCTTGCGAAGGGCCTGCCTGCCGGTAGGCAGGGGATTGTTGAATTTATTTGTGCTGATGGTTCAAAAGGTTATCAAAAAGAAGCTCCCTTCGATGGGATCTTAGTTTCAGCCTCCGTCCAAACCGAGGTTCCCCGGGCCTGGAAAGAGCAACTAAAAATCGAAGGTAGAATTGTTACTCCAATTGGTTCTTCAATTTGGCTTTTTACCAAAAAATCGGAAACTGACTTCGAAGAAATCGAATATCCCGGCTTCGCCTTTGTGCCCCTAGTAACCAAATAATTAATCTATTGACTTCCGAAGTCGATAGATTTTTAAAAGATGAAGTTCCGGTTAGTTTTTCTCTCTCTAATTTTAATATTCTTTTTGGTTAGCATCTTTATTTGTCAAGGAATTTATTTACCGAAAGATTCTAGCTCGGTTGAAAAGAAGTTGTTTTCAGTTGAAAAAGGAGAAAGCCTCTTTAAGATAGCTGATAATCTGGGAAAAGAAGATTTAATTAAAAACAAATCTTTCTTTGATTTTTACATATTTATAAAAGGGACCCAAAGAAAGCTCCAGGCGGGGGAGTATTATTTAAGCCCATCGGAGAACGTTCCCACAATTGCTAAAAAAATTATTTCTGGAGATGTAGCCAAAATGGTTGTAACAATACCCGAGGGTTTTGCAGTAAAGCAGATTGAAGAAAGATTGAATTTAAAACTGCCAGGGGAAAACTTAGAAGGATTTTTATTCCCCGATACCTACCAATTTCCGATAGGAGTTAGTGGCGAAGAGGTGGTGAGCAAAATGCGAGACAATTTTGATAAAAAATTAACAGCCGATTTGAGCGAAGAAATTAAAAATCAGAAGAAAACAATTTTTGAAATAATAACTATGGCTTCCTTAATTGAGAAAGAAGTAAAGACAAAAGAAGATAAAGAAGTGGTTTCAGGAATTTTATGGAAGAGATTAAAAAACAATATCCCTTTGCAAGTTGATGCAACTATATTCTACATCACCGGCAAAAAAACAACCGAAATTTCAATTGAAGAAACAAAAATTGATTCTCTCTATAACACCTACAGATATAAAGGCCTTCCCTTGGGTCCGATTTGCAATCCCGGGCTTGAAAGTATCAAAGCTGCGATATATCCTAAAAATAGTGATTACTGGTATTATTTATCAACTCCAGATGGAAAAACCATCTTTAGTAAAACCTTGGAAGAGCACAATATTGCCAAAGCAAAATATCTGAAATAAGCTATTGAAAGTATGCCTATCTTCATATATATTATACGAAATATTTTAAAACCCTCCTCACAAAAAAGACAATGTATTGGTTTTACCCTTATTGAGTTATTGGTTGTAATTGCTATTATTGGACTTTTAGCCAGTATTGTTTTGGTTGCTTTGGGTGGAGTCAGAGAAAAAGCCAGGGATGCTACGCGAATGGTTGACTTGCGCCAACTCCAAAAAATACTTGAGATGTATGAGATTAGAGAGGATAGCTACCCTCTCTCGACAGAAGATTATGAAATCAACGACTACCCTTGGGGTAGTTTTTGGGAGGGATATGGAACCATTTCCAAAGACCCTTTAGCCAGTCAAAGCTACGCCTACTATAGTGATGGCATTTCGTATCAGCTCTATGCTAAGTTTGAAAAAGAACCTGTTAATCCTACCTTTGCCTGTGGGGTATGTGGACCATTTGGTGAATACAATGGAGGTCTAGCTAGTTTTGGTACTGATTTAGGGGTGCATTATTATGCTGACGGAGCCCCTTGTACGTCTAATGAAAAGTGTGCTTCTGGTTATTGTTATCGGGATGCTGACGGCGACGGTTATGCGGCTGCTTCGGGAGACATGGTTTGTAAAGCATCGGCCTCTTTGGGCACTGACTGTTGTGATTCAGGCGCCAATGCTCATCCAGGACAAACCTCTTATTTTACCACTGCGAATGCTTGTGGAAATTATGATTATAATTGTGATAATGCGGCGACGAAACGTTACAATTGCTTAACAACGCTCGGCTACGAGTCCTGTACGGTAACCAGGCCGACCGGGCAATGTGGGTGCGTAGATGCCATTCCTGCCTGTGGTGCGCCGGTAATCTTTCGAGTGTGCTACGGTTGGCGCAATATCGACTGTTCGGGGGGGTACGGGTACAATGACGATTGCGGGGGAACATGCCGGAGCGACCGGGTGTCTTGGAGTACGGTAGACATGAATAAGACACAGGCGTGTCGCTAGGGAACGTGGGGGCGATTGCGGGAATTGAAAAGAGGAACATAATCTCGCCAAAGCAAAATATCTCAGATAATTTAAATATAAAAATCATCTACGCGAGCGTAGCGAAGGGTGAAGAAGAGATTTATCTCTTCGACTACGCGACCCGGCCGCGTAATTTTATGAAGAGGAATTGGATTTTCATTGGAATAATTGTTATAGTGCTAATGGCTGGCATTTTGATTTATCTGAATGTAATCGCAAAAAAGGAGAGACCTCTTCTCCAAGAAAAAATAACTATGCCAAAAACTTTAGAAGATAAAAAAATTGCAATAATCGTCGCCTTTAAGGATTTCCGGGATGAAGAATATTTTGTCCCAAAGGAAATTTTGGAAGGAGCTGGGGCAGAAGTGAAAACTGCTTCAAATCAAATGGGTCGAGCTCTGGGTGCCGATGGGGGAGAAGTGAATGTAGGTTTGCTGGTTTCCGAGATTAATCTCGCGGACTTTGACGCAGTAGTTTTTATCGGTGGGCCGGGATGCCTTGAAAACCTTGATAACAATAATTCTTATAAGGTGGCACAAGGTACGGTTTCTCAAAACAAAGTTTTGGCATCAATTTGTATTTCGCCGACAATCTTGGCAAAAGCCGGAGTTTTGCAGGGTAAAAAGGCGACGGTTTGGACTTCTCCAATGGATAAAAGTGCGGTGAAGATTCTGAAAGATAATGGCGCGATTTACGAAGACAAATCAGTTGTAGTCGATGGGAAAATCATCACTGGCAATGGTCCAGGAGCCAGCAAGGAATTTGGCGAAGCAATTATCGGGGCATTAAAGTAAGGTCTTGACAGGGGGTTAAAAATTTACTAATCTTGACTTAGCCGTAGACAATAGGCATTAAATAAGACCTATCGAGGCGAAATAATGCTTTTTTGTTGTCTGCGGCAAAACGCAGATTTTTTGTTCTCTTTCAAAAAGAGAACAACCCTTCGAAGCTCAAAGAGCGAAGTAGGGTAATCAATTTTTTAAATTCCGATAGCTGAAGAAGGAATATCCTCCTTCGCCAAGGCTACGGAGGACACTGTGCCCTTAACTAAAACTCAAAAACAAAAAATTCTTGATGGACTAAAAGAAAAAATTGCTCGACAAAAAGTGATGATTTTTGCTGATTTTACTGGTTTGAAGGTAAAAGACCTTTCAAATTTAAGAAAAAAAATAAAAGCGGCTGATGGCGAGATAAAGGTAGCTAAGAAGACTTTGCTGGGATTGGCAGCAAAGAGCGCCGGATTAGAATTTGAGACAAAAAAATTAAAAGGTGAAATCGCCTCGGTCTTTGGCTATAAAGACGAGATTTCTCTAGCTAAAATAATTTATCAGTTCGCCTCGGCGAATCCGAATTTGAAAATTTTAGGCGGATTTCTTGAAAATCAATTTAGAACAGCTGAAGAAATTATTACTCTGGCTCAGCTTCCAGCAAAAGAAGAACTTCTAGCCCGATTGGCTAGGAGCGTTGCAGCGCCAATCTCTAATTTTATCAATGTTTTACAAGGAAACATTAGAAATTTAGTATATATAATCTCGCGAATAAAAAGCGAATCTTAAACGAATAATAAACTAATAGTTATGGGAAAAGCTTTAGTCTATCCTGAGTTGAGTTATAAGATAATTGGGATAGCTTTCAAAATATTTAATGATCTTGGGTACGGGCACCAGGAAAAGTACTTTCAGAGAGCGATGGCATTGGAACTTGATAAAGAAAGTATAAAATACGAAAAAGAGAAAGAAATAAAGTTAAATTATAACAATCAATGCATTGGGAAATATTTCTTAGATTTTCTTATCGAAAACAAAATAATCTTAGAATTAAAGGTCGTTCCAAAATTCAATCACATCCATCTCAAGAGGACATTGGAATATTTAAACACAACAAAAGCGAAATTAGCCATTTTAATTTATTTTACAAGGGATGGTGTGAAATATCGAAGAATTATTAATCCTAAAATAATTATTTAATGATTCGCTTAATATTAGCTTTAAATTAGCTTTATATTAGCGAGATAAACATATGGTAGAAGAAAAAGAAACCAAAAAAGACAAAGGGGAGAAAATTGAAGTTCCCGAAAAGTTTAAAAAATTGGTTGAAGAAATTGCAAAAATGAGTGTTTTGGATTTGGCAGAGTTGGTGAAGGTTTTAGAAAAGAAGTTTGGAGTTTCGGCAGCCGCGCCAGTAATGGCGCCAATGGCAGCTGCTCCAACATCCACAACTCCAGAAGTTGAAGAAAAAACCGCTTTCAATATTGTATTGACCGCGGTGGGCGACAAAAAGATTGAGGTGATTAAAGTGGTCAGAGATATCACTCAGAAGGGATTAAAAGAAGCCAAAGATTTAGTTGATGCCGCTGCTTCGGGTCCCCAGGTAGTTAAAGAGAATGCCAAGAAAGAAGAGGCAGAGGATTTGAAAAAGAAATTTGAGGCAGCCGGCGCAAAAGTTGAGCTAAAATAAAATACCTCGATTTTATTTGACTTTAACTTTTAATTTGTTACCATAAAGTATATGGTTACTATTACTATTCCTAAAAAAATTACTAAGGGCGAGGAACTGGTGGTTATTCCTCGCAAGGTATATGAGAAGCTTTTATTCAAAATAGAACTCGACCGAGATCTTGAAAAAGCTTTAGAGGATGTAAGAAAGGGCAGAATTATTGGACCATTCTCTACTGCAAAAGAATCTTTATCTGCGCTCAAATGTGCTCGTCCAAAATGAAGTTTATTTTTACTCGTCAATTTATTGCAAAATATCACTCATTACCCAAAGAAATTCAAAATAAGGTTGATAAACAGTTAAATTATCTTATTCAAAATCTCCGCCATCCATCTTTAAGAGCAAAGAAATACGAGGAAAAGAGAAATATTTGGCAGACAAGAGTAAACCGGCATTACCGGTTTTATTTTTTAATAAAAGGCGACACTTACATTTTGCTTGAAATTAAACCACATCCCAAATAAAAAAGAGATGTCGAAGAAACTAAAGTTTCTTCTCCACCTTCGCCCCTGCGGGGGCTCGGTATTCGAGGCAGCCGGTGCCAAGGTAGAATTAAAGTAAATAGAGAAATTAACTACCGCTTTAACCGATTTTAAAAAGGTAATCGACGATTAGTGCGGCGGTTTTTTTCTTATATAGCAGATTAGTACTGTTTTAGATACACACTTGACTTTTATCTTAATTAGCTTTAGAGTAATAAAGTCAATTAGAGCCGGAAATCGATAAAATAAAAAACGAAATTAAAATTATTTTTATGAAAAGCGACCACATTAATTATTATAAAATCATTGAGAATCAATTAACTCAACAATTAGAGCCTTCTGTCGTTGAATTTCTTGATTACCTTGTTGAGCATGCCTATAGTCTGAAAGCTTCTGATATTCATATTGATCCCGTAGAGGAGGGATTAAAAATTAGGTTTCGGATTGACGGAGTCCTCCAAGATATTTATACTTTTCCCAAAAATATTCATTCCGAAGTGATTTCCAGAATTAAAATCCTTTGCGGACTGAGAACCGACGAACATCAGGCAACTCAAGACGGCAGATTCAGCCATCGGACGAAAACGGGGGATATGATAGATATGAGAGTTTCCATCGCCCCGACTCATTATGGAGAAAATGCCGTTTTGCGTTTACTGGCCGACAGAATCGACCAATTTACTCTGGAGGCTTTGGGATTCGACGAAAATGAAATTTTAAAAATTGAAAAAGCCCTTAGAAAACCATGGGGCATGATTTTGGCTACCGGCCCCACAGGTTCCGGAAAGACCACGACTCTCTACACTCTTATCAAAATGCTCAATAACAAAGAGAAATCAATTATCACCATTGAAGATCCCATAGAATATAATATCGATGGAGTCACTCAGATTCAGGTGAATTCCAGGACAGAACTGACTTTTGCCAACGGTCTTCGCTCGATTTTGCGTCAAGACCCTAATATTATAATGGTGGGCGAAATCAGAGATCTTGAAACGGCAAGCATGGCCGTAAATACGGCTTTAACGGGCCATCTTTTCCTTTCAAGCCTTCATACAACCGATTCGGCTACTGCCATTGTCCGTCTGCTCGATATGAAAATAGAGCCGTTTTTAATAGCTTCAACCGTAAATTTGGCCATTGCCCAGAGATTGGTCAGGAAAATCTGCGATAATTGCAAGGTTCCCTACAAAATTACCAAAGCTGAATATGAAAGCTTGTCAGAAACCTTTCCCGCGAAACTTTTAGAAAATGTGGATACTTTCTACCGAGGCCAGGGCTGCTCGCAATGCAATCAGACCGGCTATCGAGGCAGAATTAGCATTAACGAGGTTTTGGTTACCAATGACGCCATCAGAGAAGCCATATTGCAACGCGAATCAGCGAGCAAAATAAAACAAACTGCCATTGCCAGCGGAATGACTACAATGCTCGAAGAAGGTTTTCAAAAAGTTCGCAAAGGAATAACCACTATTGAGGAGCTATTGAGAGTAACAAATGAATAAGCAACCATCTTTTAAAAAATCGTTAACTCGTAAAAGAAAAATTTCCGTAAAACTGCCCTCTGTTTCGCCGAAGGCCGGTGTTTCAGTTTCACAAAATCTGCCGGCGACTAAAAGCAAAATCCGTCCGAATCTGTTTAACCGTTTGTCGTCTCACGAAAAGGAGCTTTTTGTAAAGAGATTATCTTATCTGCTTAAAGCGGGCATTCCTATTTTACAAAGCTTGGAAATGATCAAAGATCAAACCCGATCAAAGTACCAGAAAAAAATCATCGAAAGTTTAATTAAAGATATTGATAACGGTCAATCGCTCCACGCCAGCCTGCGACGTTTTAGAAATGTCTTCGGCGATTTTATAATAAACGTCATCCGCATTGGGGAAAACACAGGGCTTTTGCATCAAAACCTGAATTATCTGGCTGAAGAGCTGAAAGAGAGAAGGTTGCTTAAACGTAAAATAATTGGAGCGCTTATCTATCCTATTTTTATTGCTTTAGTCACGATTAGCATCACTACTCTTTTAATTATTTTTATATTCCCCAAAATTTTACCAATCCTTAAAAGCTTAAATGTCCCGTTGCCGATTACCACTAGGTTCCTTATCGGTTTGAGCGGCTTTCTGTCAAACAACGGCTTATATGTTCTGCTCGGACTGATATTCTTCATAATTGCAATAATTCTTATGTCAAAATTACCGAAAGTAAGTTTTTTCATTAACAATATCACGCTATCTATCCCGATAATCGGCAAAATTTTGCAAAATTATCAGCTCGCCAATGTTTCAAGAACACTGGGGATACTTTTGAAGAGCAATGTGACGCTTACTGAATCGATAAAAATAACTGCAGAAACTACGTCAAACTTGGCTTACAGGAAGATAATTAAAAATATGGGCGATAATATTTTAAAAGGGAAAAAGTTTTCCAATCAGTTTCAGGATTTTCCGCGCTTTTTTCCGATATTGATACCCCAAATGCTGTCAATTGGAGAAACAACGGGAAATTTAAGCGGCTCCCTGCTTTACCTTGCGGAATTTTATAAAGAAGAAGTTGATGATATGACTAAAAATCTTTCTAACACCATCGAGCCGATTATGATGATATTAATGGGAGTCATAGTAGGAACCGTGGTTGTATCAATTATTACGCCTATATATGGAATTACACAACATCTCAATATCAGGTAAATTTTCCGGAAGGGGTTTCACTTTAATTGAAATACTTTTAGTTATAACCTTGGTTGCGTTGATTTTTGCTTTTAGTTCGGCTCTCGGTTTTGATTCTTTTCGCAGAAATTATTTAAAAACCGAACAAGACACTTTAGTCAGCATTTTGCAAAAAGCAAGGAGCCAGGCGATAAACAATATCAATAACAAAAAGCACGGATTTTATTTTAACGGCACGGATTACGTTATTTTTGAAGGAGATTCCTTTGTTTCGCCGCAGCCTCAAGATTTGGTAATTCAAAAAAATCCGTCAATTACAATTACCCCTGGAAGTTTGACAGAAGTAGTCTTTGACCAATTGACAGGAAACGCAAATCCGGTGGGCGATATAGTTTTAAGCGACGGCATTTCTTCAATAACAATATCTATTAATCAAGAAGGCAGGATTAATTGGTAGTTTTTATGTATCGCGATTACATCTCAAAAATTAAAAAAGTTTACCCCGTTAGAGATAGGTTGCCCGCAGCAACCGTAAGCTATAATGGGGGTTTTTCCACGCTTGAGATACTAATTGCTATGGCCATACTGGCTATATGCTTAACGGCCGTAATTTTAGTTTTATTCGGCAGCCAGTCTATGATGGTTGACAGCCAGATTAATTCCGAAGCTCTTACCAAGGCCCAAGAGCTTTTAGAAAAAGAGCAAGCTTTGGCCAGAAAAGATTTCAAATTGGTTAATCCAATTGCGCCAGTTACCGATGGGATATATCAAAAGAAAATAGATGTTTATGGTTCAGCTAATCCATCAGACTTTTTTACAAAAAAAATTACAGCCACGGTTTCCTGGACGGGGGAGTATAACCGCCAATTAAGTGTGCAATTATCCGCCCTTGTTACTGATTTTGAAAACGCAGTGGGCGGGGACACTTGCAGTTCAGTGTTAACCGGAGATTGGACAAATCCTAATCCTCCTGTCAGCATTTTTGTCGGCAATATCAATAGCGCTTCGCTTTACCCGGCAATATCCGTTGACGCTTATAAACAAAAGCTGTATGTAGCAATTTCTGACGCCGTTGATCCCGATTTTCCTACTCTTTTTGTTTACGATATAACCAATCCATCAGCCCCTTTTTTACTAAGTTCAATTGATAATGATACTGGAATTGGAATAACAGCCGGCATTAACGCCATTCACGCTACCGACAAATATCTTTTCGCGGCAAAAGCCACGGGGCCGGGCAGCGGACAATTGCAGGTTTTTGACATTACAGGATTAACTCCCCCCGTTAATTTTGAAGTCCTCGGCGTTACTGGGACAGGCGACCAAGCCATCGGCAACAGTATTTTTTATAAAGACGGCTATATTTATTTAGGTTTGACCACGACCGGTTCAGGGCCGGAATTTCATATCATAGACGCGCACGATCCCACTACTCTCGGCCTTTCGGAAGTCGGTTCTTGGCCGCCGGCAGGTGGAAGCTTAAGCAACAACATCAATGATATTTATGTAAAAGGCAGATATGTTTATCTGGCTCATCCGACTGACATCTCCAGTCCTTATGTTGAAGAAATTACGGTTTTAGATATAAGCAATCCCACAAATCCGCAAAGAGTCGGGGGCTATAACGCTCCCGATGATGATGGTTATGGTAAAAGCATATATTCGGTCGGCGACACTTTATATTTAGGCAGAATCGTTACGGCCGGAAATCCGGAATTTTATATTCTTGACAGTTCCAACCTTTCTGGTATTTCAGAAATTGCCAGTCAGGAGATTTCAGAAGACGTTAACGGACTTTTGGTGCGGGATTATTTGGCTTTCTTGATAACAAACAACCAATTCCAGATTTGGCGCATAGACAATCCGTCAAGCATCAGTAATTATTATTCTGTGTCATTTGCGGGTGGCACTTCGCTTGATTGCGAAGGGAACTATCTTTATGCCAGCTCGATTGATTCTTCTTATAACGGATATTTGTCAGTAATCAGCGCACCGTAGCTATGAAGAAAAATGCTTTTACGTTAATAGAGGTACTTGTGTATTTGGGTATTTTTGCTATTTTGATGGGGGGGATTTTGACGTCGGCGTTCAGTGTTTTTGAATCTTCAAATCGCGACCAGACAAAAATCATGATTCAGGGAGAAGGTGATTTCTTGGTTGCAAAAATCAATTGGGCGCTTTCGGGAGCGCAAACCATAACTTCTCCGCTCGAAGGCGGATCGGCTTCTATTTTATCGTTAAGCAAAGGGGATCCTTCAGGCACGCCGATTACGGTAGATATCTCTCTTTCAGGAACCGATTTGAATATCAGTGAGGGGGGCAATCCTCCTGCAACGCTGAATAATTCCAATGTTGAAATCAGTCCTAATATTAAAGTTAGCCCAGAAATTTTTACTTATAGTTCCGATCCGAAAAACGTTCAAGCGAATTTTACCGTTTCCGCTAAAACTCCAAATGGCATGACTGTTTCTGAAGATTTTTTTACTACTAAATATTTGCGTAAATAGTATGAAATTTTTTCATCAAAAAAATCAAGATGGTTATGTTGCCTTGATTTCGGTGATAATTATTTCTTTGATTTTGCTGGCTTCGACCGCCGTTTTGAGCATGGATAACTATTTCTCGCGGTTCAACGTTTTGGATACGGAATACAAAAGAGTCAGTTTGGGTCTAGCCGAATCATGCGCAAATGTTGCCCTTTTGGA
>CAZWDF010000018.1:13556-14312 GCA_964632335.1 uncultured Candidatus Saccharibacteria bacterium
CCAGGACCCATCCTATGCCGTGCCTATTGGCGGACGAACCGTGCCGGTCGGTTCGCAGTCCTGTATTATTGAATCAATAGGTAACCCGGTAAGTTACGACGCTAACAATAAAAAAACCGTTGTTATTAATACTCAAGGACAATACCAGCAAACATTCAGTAATATTATTGTTTCATCAATTGTGCAGGATCCCGACAACGCACCGCCTCCGAAAGCAGCCCTAACTGTCATAGTACGAACGGCAAATAACTACGGCGGAACCGCAACATCCGGCGACTTTACCGTAAGTGTTACTAATAATTCTAATCCGCCTGCCTTTCCTGGTGCGGGTGGTGATGGAACTACAATACTTATTAATCCTGGATTATTTGATGTTAATGAAACGATGGTGCCGGCCAACTATACTTCATCATTTCCCTATTCCGGTTATCCTTATCCTTATCTTTGCAGCGGAACGGCTAGCACCAACCAAAGTTATGTGTGCGTAATTACTAATACTGAATTACCAACCACATTTTCGCTTACTGCCATTACAAATATCACGCGAGCTTATCAGGTTGAACCAGTGCCAAACAATTTACAATTAAGTTTAAGCGGGCCGGTTAACGCAACCTTGACTTCCGGTGCGCCGGTAAGTAATCTGCCTGCCGGTTCTTATCCTTATACTGTAAGTCTTTCGGGTGTGCCCAGTGGTTATACGGTTTCCCCCTGGGGCCAGGATTGTTCTTCTGGCGGAGATGTCAGTTGGTCTCCGGG
>CAZWDF010000019.1:0-5301 GCA_964632335.1 uncultured Candidatus Saccharibacteria bacterium
AGAGCACAAAACAAAGTTTTATGCTCGGTCGAGCACCGAAGCACATAACTGCTTTATGTGCTTGGTGCTTTGATTCAAAATGCAAAATGTTCACCCATCTAAATTTTCAAAGAAAATTTTGGCGGGCAAGAAATGAAATTCTAGAATTCAAAATTTTTAGATATGAGAAAGAAACTCCCAAAAGGTGTACGCAAATATATCAGAAAAGAGAAAGCTCGGATTCGCCGGGAAGTTTTGGATATAAAAGAGCAAGAAAAATTAATTTCAGAATTATATAAAAGGTTTTTTAAAAATTATGAAGATAAAAGAAATATTCAAACTGGCGATAAGTAAGGGGATTGAGGAGGATTTGAGGAGGAAAGAAAATGTTGAAAAGTTATTGAAAAGGAAAAAGGAAAGATATGAAAAAATGAAAGAGGAAGAAAGGGAAGAATTTGATTTGGAGGCATTGGAGAATCCCTATTTGGATAGCCGAATTCACAATATTTCAAAAGACATTGAGGTTAAAAAAGTTTTAGCTGGAATTGATATTGATTCAGCCGAATTATTAATTGCTCAAGAATTGGGAGTTGATTTAGTCATCGCCCATCATCCGGTTGGCAAAGGTTTGGCTTTTCTTTCCGATGTGATGGAGCTTCAATGCGATGTCTTAAATATGTATGGGGTTCCAATAAATGTTGCCGAAGGATTGATGAAAGAAAGAATTTCCGAAGTGGCAAGAGGAGTAAATGTTTTAAACCAACAAAAAACAGTCCAGGCAGCAAAAATTTTAGGAATAAATTTAATAAATGTTCATACCCCTGCTGACAATTTAGCAGCAAAATTTTTAAAAGATTTAGTCGAAAATAAAAAACCAGAAAGGATAGAAGATTTGATGAAAATTTTAAAGGAAATTCCGGAATACAAAGAGGCAACAAAGTTTGGATTTGGTCCGAAAATTTCAACTGGAAGCCCAGAAAGGAGATGCGGGAAAATTGCCATAACAGAAATTACTGGTGGGACTGAGGGTTCGCCAAAATTGTATGAGAAAATGGCCATTGCTTCAATTGGAACAATTTTATCAATGCATCAAAGTGAAGAGTACAGAAAAGAGGCAGAGGCTGCGAATATCAATGTGATAATTTGTGGGCATTGCTCAAGTGATAGTTTAGGAATGAATTTATTTTTAGATGAATTGGAAAAAAGAGGAATAGAAATTATCCCTTGTTCAGGATTAATTCGGATTTCGCGGCTTGACAGAGATTGAGAAAAGAAAGTAAAATTAAAAGTGAAATGAATAGAAATTAAAAATCGAACAAGGCTAAAAGCTTTGTTTTTTCATTTAAAGAAAATTGATGATAAAAAATTTCAAACGGGGTAAGATGTTTTTTGAGGAATTAAGAAAAAAAATAATTCTCTGGGGAACCTGGCAAGAAATTAAGCAACTGAAAGATAAAAAGGGATTCATCCGAGCCGGCTTACCAAGATTCAACCGGCTTTTTGGCCGAGATTCTTTGATTGCTGCATGGCAATTGTTGGATAAAAATCCTGGGATTTGTCAGGCAACTTTGGAAATTTTATCTCAGTATCAGGGGAAAATATTTAATGATGAGAAAGAAGAAGAACCAGGGAAAATAATTCATGAAACTGATTTGGAAAAATCCCACCATCCGGAAAATTCTTACCCCTTTCCTTATTATGGTTCAATTGATTCAACTCCTTTATTTTTGATTCTATTTTCTTTTTATTACAAAAAAACAAAAAATCTCAAATTTTTAAATTCCCGTTGGGAAAATATTTTGAAAGCAGTAAATTGGATTGAAGAATGCGGAGACAAAGATAAAGATTTATTTTTAGAATATCAAAGAAAAAATGAAAAAGGGCGATTTCATCAGGCATGGAAAGACGAATTTGAAGACCTTTTAAAAATTGAGCCACCGGTAGCCATTGTGGAAGTTCAAGGATATCAGTATTTGGCGTTGAAGGAAACTGCTGATCTGGCAGAAATTAAAAAAGATTTTGATTTGACAAAAGAACTTCGAGAAAGAGCAGAAAAATTAAAAGAAGTGTTTAATGAAAAATTCTGGATGGAAGATAAAAATTATTTTGCCTTGGCTTTGGATGGAAAAAAACAACAAAGAAAAGCTATTACCTCAAATCCTGGCCATCTTCTATTTACTAGAATTTGCGAAAAAGGAAAAGAAAAATTAATTGCAGAGAGATTATTTCAGGATGATTTATGGACATCTTATGGAATTCGTACTCACTCTACACTTGAGCCTGATTTTGACCCAAAAAGTTATCATTTCGGCTCAATTTGGCCTCATGACAATTGGATAATTGCCCAAGGTCTAAAAAAATTGGGCTACAAGAACGAATATCAAAAAATAAAAAATGCCATTTTGTTGGCAAATGATAAAATCGGAAATTTACCAGAATATTACGGAGTCATTGATGGAAAAATTACTTTGGAAATGGAAAAGACACCTTGTTACCCCCAGGCCTGGTCATCGGGAGCCCTTTTCAATTTCCTCTCTGAATAATTCGGTAAAATACTTTTTCGTAATCATTTACCATTCTCTCAATTGTAAAATTTTCTTCAACCCACTTTCTGCAATCTTCTCTTTTAATCTGATTAATTTTTTTAATTGCTTTTATCATCTCTGAAATATTTTTGACCACAAAGCCGGTTTTTCCATCTTTTATTACTTCCCTAGCCGAACCTCTGTCAAAGGCAATAACTGGCGTTCCACAGGCCATCGATTCGATAAACGTTAAACCAAATGGTTCTTCCCATTGAATGGGGCATAAGGTAACTTTAGCTTGACCATAATATTGATAAGTTTTTTCATAAGGAATGTTCCCCACATATTGAATATTCGGGGCGGTAGGTGGGTGGAGCCCGAGATGCGGTTTAATTTCTTTTTCCCAATACTCCCCTTCATTTGGAGTACCGGCAATAATTAAGTTTTCTTTAGCAATTTTGGCAGCAATTATTGCTTCTTTTACTCCTTTAGTTGGCAAAAGCCGTCCTAAAAAAAGACAATGATTTTTTGGTTTTTTCGAAAATGGAAATTTTTTTAAGTCTAGTCCATTGTAAATTGTTGCCAGCCAATTTAAATCAGGAGACGGCTTCCTTTGGGCGTTACTTAAAGAGATAAAATATTGATTTTTTGTTTGAAACATTCGGAAAATTTCGGCCCGCCAAGGATAAATTGGATCGTGCAAAGTATAGACGACAGGAATATTTTTTATCGCCAGCCCGAAAGGTAAAGCCCTGTCTACAGGATGAATATGAATTAAATCAATTTTTTCTTTTTGGGCTTTTTTATAAATTAAAGAAATTAAATATTGATCCCAGAGATTGGCAACTTTTGGTTGGTCAATTAATGGGTCTTCGAGAATTTTATGTTTTTTTGGGCCAAGTAGGGGTTTGAGTCCGCCAGAAATAATTTTTGTCACTTTCAATTTTGATTTTTCTGGGCTGAAAAAATAAACTTTATGCCCCCTTTTTGTTAAGCCCTCAGTTACGGCCTTTAAAATTACCATCGGAGCATAAATCACGCCTTTCGGCGGCGGACAAGTGTAATGACCAGTTATCATTGTTGCTATTCTCATTTTTGTCATACACTTTAATTATTTCTTAATTAGAGAATTATAAAGTTTTTCATATTCATCAACCATTCTTTGATAACTAAAATATTTTTCTACTCTTTCGCGACATTTCTTCCTGTCAATTTCATCGATTTTTTTCATCGCCTCCACCATTCCCTCAATATTTTCGACCACAAAACCGGCTTCTCCATTTTTAACTATTTCTGGCACTGAGCCTCGACGATAGGCTATGACCGGTGTGCCTGTGGCCATGGCCTCCACCATGATTAGTCCGAATGGCTCTTCCCACTCGATTGGATAAAGGCAGGCTTTAGCCTGACCATAGAAATCCGAAAGTTCCTCCTGGGGAAGTTCCCCCAGATAGCGAATTTTTTTTGAGAGGTGGGGTCGAATTTTTGTTTCAAAATATTCTTTTCTAGCTGGGTCGAGCCTGCCGGCTAATAACAGTTCTACATCGAGAATTTCAGCTGCTCTGATTGCATTTTCAATTCCCTTAAAGGGGTCAATTCTGGCAATCCAGATAAAATGATTTTTTGGTTTGGGATTAAATTTAAATTGGGCAATATCGATGCCGTTGTAAATCACCCAATTTTTGGGAAATCTAACTGCTGACTGCTTTCTTTCCGATTTTGAAATAAAAACTGCCAAAGTATTCTTTCTATGTTTTTCAAAAATTTCCAATCTTGTTGGTTTTCTTTCGCCCTCTCTGGTTATCGAAGCCTTGTAAAGCTGATTATGCAAGGTGTGCAGAACCGGAACTTTAGTTAAATCCTGAAAAGGTAGAGTCCAAATATCCAAATGAGAATGAATTACGTCGAATTTATCTGCCAGTTTAAAAACAGTTGATAAATTTTCTAGATTCCAAGAGGGGTCTTGCCAATTATAACCAACATTAATCAAAGATTTTGCAGTGACCGAAATTAATTTTGCCTTAGTTTTTGAATCTCCGGAGGCAAATAAGGTCACATCGTGACCTCTTCTCACTAACTCTTCAGTTAAAAAAGAAATAATTCTCTCAATCCCACCATATTTTTTCGGTGGAATTGGAAACCAGAGGGGAGCAATTTGAGCAATTTTTAATTTTTTCATTTTTTTAAGATTTTTTTGTAAAGTTTTTCGTAACGGTTAACCATTCTTTTTAAATTGAAGTTTTTTTTGACATACTCTCGGCAATATTTCCTTGAAATTTTTTTGATTTTCTTTAATACCTGACAGGCCTCCTCAATATTGTTTACCAAAAATCCAGTTTTTCCATCCTCAATTAATTCTGGCATGGAACCTTCTTTAAAAGCAATAACCGGAACCCCACAAGCCATCGCTTCAATCACTACCAAACCAAAAGGTTCAGGTCTCTTTACTGGAAATAAAAATCCTTTGGCATTTTTTAATAGTCCAATTTTTTTTGAAAAATCAGAAGTACCAACAAATTGGATTTTCTTACCATCAATCAGAGGTTTAATTCTAAATTCAAAATAATCTCCATATTCTGGAGGGATATTTCCAGAAATAATTAGATTTTCTCCGCTTAATTTTGCAATATCAATAGCCTCGGCTATTCCTTTTTGAGGCATAATTTTGGAAAGCCATAAAAGATAGTCCTGGGGCTCATCATTAAACTCATATTTTTCAATTGGCAAACCATGATAAATTGTTTTGACAATGTTAATTCCCGGTGCTGATTTTCTTTGATTTTTGGAAATAGCAACG
>CAZWDF010000019.1:5311-14007 GCA_964632335.1 uncultured Candidatus Saccharibacteria bacterium
ACGAAGTTGATATTGGGGAATTTTTTATAGAGAATGATTGTTTCTTCGGTTAAAGGATGGTGCAAGGTTGTAACAATAGGAGGTTTTAAAAATTTTGAATAGGGTACAGTGTAAAATTCGCAATGGTCATGAATAACGTCAAAATTATCTTGCGAAGATATTAATTTTTCATAAAGCAAAGAAAAAACGGCATGGGGTGCATTTAACTTTGCTCGCCATAATGACCTTGGCCAGATTGGAACCAATTTGGCCTGAGTTTTTGAATCTTCGCTGGCAAAAAGGGTGACCTCATGACCTCTCCTGACTAATTCGTTGCAAAGCCAGGAGATAACTAATTCCGTCCCGCCATAAGTATAAGGAGGTACAGGAATCCAAAGTGGAGCAATTTGAGCTATCCGCATAAATATTATTATATCAAATTATAGTTGTTTTATCCAATTTAATAATTAACTTTTATTTAAAATTTACTGGCTAAAGAGCCAGTTTTTTTATAGAATGAAGTTATGCGAACCGGAATCGCCACAGTTCCATTGGATTATGGAAGATGTCCTTATTGGCTATTTGAAAGAATGAAAAGACTTTCAAGGGCGATAGTTTTAGCTATTGTAGAAGAATTTGGAGTAGAAGAAATTTTAAGAAGATTATCCGATCCAATTTGGTTTCAAAGTTTAGGATGCACAATTGGCTTCGACTGGAATAGTAGCGGTTTAACAACTACTACTTTAGGAGCTCTGAAAGAAGGGTTAAGAGGTTTAGAAAATGAATTAGGTATTTTCGTCTGTGGCGGGAAAGGGAAAACTTCGAGGAAAACACCTGAACAAATTCAAAATTGGGGAGAATTTTTGGGATGGCCGATGGAAAAAATTGATAAATTAGTCTATGCAAGCAAAATCTCAGCCAAGGTCGATAGTTCCTGCGTCCAAGACTTTCAAAATCCTTTTCAAATTTATCACCACAATTTAATCTTTACGAAAGATGGGCAATGGACAGTAATTCAACAGGCGATGTCGGTTCAAATTCAAAAAGCGAGAAGGTACCATTGGTTGTCTTCTCGAATTCGTGATTTTGTCGAAGAGCCTCATAGTGGAGTGATAGCTGATGCCAGAATCAAACCCCTAAATTTAGTGGCGAAAGAAAGCCGAGAAAACAAAGAGATTTCAGCCGAATTAGTAAAAGAAGAGCCAAAAACATTTTTAAAAAATATTAAATTAATTTCGGAAAAATTTGCCCCGTACCGAACCTGTTCTGGTGCGGGGTCGAATTCTTTAATAAAACAAAAAAGACTTCCGGGATTTTGCGAGATGGAATTAAAAAATGTTGAATTTCACCATCATCCAGTAGAAAAGGAAAAATTTGATTTGAAAAGATTAAAAAAGACAATTGGAAAAGCTCATTTTTTAAAACCAAAAAATTTTGAAGAACTTTTAGCATTGAAAGGAGTGGGGCCAAAAACAGTAAGAGCTCTTTCTCTTGTTTCAGAAATAATTTACGGAGCAAAACCTTCCTATGAAGACCTGGCCAGGTACTCTTTTACTCACGGGGGGAAAGACGGCACTCCTTATTTTCCGAAGCCAGAAAATATGGACAAAACAATTCGAATTCTGGAAAAAGGAATTCAAATGAGTAAAATTTCCAACCGAGAAAAAGTTGAAGCTCAAAGAAGATTGTCTTCTTTTCGACCTTCGCTTCGCTCGGTGCTCAAAAAAGATTAAAAAGTTTAGAATGAAAAATTATTCTTCAAAGCGGGCGAAAAAGGGAAAACTGGCCTATCGGACGCCAGACCGTTTCATTTATCAAAAATGCCTGAAGGTGGCGAAACAAAAAAGCCGGCGGAAATAAAGTCTCAACTTTTTCAAAATCCCTGGCAAACCTTTAGTATCGAGGCTTTTTTGTTTTGTTTAACCTTGCTTTTGGGAATCGTTGCCGCCTCTAGAATAAATGAGGTTTTAAAGTTTCAAAAAGTCATCATACCCCAATTTTCTTTCTGGCAATTTATTTTTTATTTTCTTTTAACTACTTTATTAATATTTTTTGTTCCTTATTTCGTGAGATTTAAAAAAGAAAAAAAAGCGTTCTTTAGGGCTGTTTTCGTTCTGGCGACTTTTTTTGGCGGAACATCATTTTTTAACTGCTGGATGTCAGGCCTCCCCGCTTTAATTTTAATGGCGGGTATAGTTTTCTGGTGGTTAAAGCGGCCTACAATTTTAAATCAAGACCTTTGCCTAATTTTAGGAATGGCTGGGATAGGTAGCATTTTAGGATTAAGTTTAAACCCTTTAATGGTGGCATTGCTTTTGGTATTTTTTTCAATCTACGATTTCATTGCCGTTTACAAAACAAAGCACATGATAAGAATGGCGAAAGAAATGATAGAAAGCAGAGCGATTTTGGCCTTAGTTGTTCCTCAAAATATTTCTGGTTTTCGAGAAAGTTTGGAAAAGATTGAGCCCGGCGGAAAATTTCTAATTTTAGGAGGTGGCGACGTCGTTTTCCCCTTACTTTTTGCAGCTTCCTTAGTTTCTCAGGGGATTCTGAGTTCTCTGATTGTCGCTACTTTTTCTCTGATCGGTCTTTTCGCCGGCTTTTGGTTTTTTATTAGTCAAAAAACTCGTCAGCCAATCCCTGCTCTTCCCCCAATTGCCCTATTTTCAATAATCGGTTTTTTTATTACCTTGATTATTTGATATACTAAAATAAAACTATGCTAGATAGAAAACAAAAATACTTGCAAATTGCTTTTAACCGCACTTTGGAGGAAATAGCAGCGATGATTAATTCTCTTCCCTTATCGGATCGAATTATAATTGAAGCTGGCTATCCCTTAATCAAAACTTACGGCATTGAATCAATTAGAAAGATAAGGCAATGGTGGTCAGAAAGAGTTTTGGGTTATTCAATTGCTTTTAGTCCCTATATTATTGCCGACCTAAAATGTATGGACAGAGCTTTTACTGAAGTGGAAGCAGCTGTCTCTGCCGGAGCTTCCGCTGCAACTTGTTTGGGTCTAGCCCCCTTAGAAACCATAGACGAATTCATTAAAAGATGCGAAGAGCTCGGAATTGATTCAATGCTTGATATGATGAATATTGAGTATCCTTTTGAGGTTTTAAGTAAGCTCATAAAACCTCCCACGATAGTGATGCTGCATCGCGGCGTCGATGAGGGAGAAGAAAACAAAGAAAAGGAAATTCCTTATCAGGAAATAGAAAGAATAAAAAGTGTATATGACGATGTTTTAATTGCCGTAGCTGGGGGAGAAACGATTCGCGAGGTTATAACGGGAGCTTTTAATGACGCTGATATCATAGTAGTCTGGAGACTTTTTAATGAAAATCCGGAAAAAATTGTCGCAATTACTAGTGAGTTTTTAAAAGAGATAAAATGATTTTAAACAGAAGACAAAAATACCTTCAAATTGCTTTAAATAGTGACCTTTCTGAGGCAAGAGAAATTATTACTCAGTTGCCATTTTCCGAGAGAATTTTAATTGAGGCAGGGACTCCTTTAATAAAAATATACGGGGAAAGAGCCATTTCAGAAATTAAATCTGTAACAACACCCGGAACTTATATTGTTTCGGATACAAAATGCGCTGATTTGGCTTTGCGCGATGTAAGAATGGCAGCTGAAGTCGGAGCCCAAGCTGTTACTTGTCTTGGGGTAGCTCCTATTGAAACAATCGATAGGTTCATCGAAGAATGCCAGAAAAATAAAATTGATTCAATGATTGATATGATGAATGTAGATGACCCAGTTAGTGTTTTAAAAGAATTAAAAAATCCTCCTGACATTGTTGTTTTACATCGAGGCGTAGACGAAACAGAATTTTCAAAAGAAAAACAGATTCCTTTTTATCAGATAAACCAAATCAAAGACAATTTTGATGTTTTTGTATCGGTAGCCGGCGGAGATACTATTGACGAAGTCCAAAGAGCAATCTTTAATGGTGCCGATATTGTAGTAGTTTGGAAAGCTTTTTATCAAAGTACAAACGAGACAGCCAAATTAGCCAAAGAGTTTTTGAAGGAAATTAGATAATGATTGGCCTTATTCTTTCTTTTTTCTTTCGCTTACTAAAGATTTCAATCCTTCCAAGATTTCTATCGGTAGAGCAAATATCACTGTTTTTGAGGGGTCGGGCTGGAGTTTTTCTATTGTTCCAAGTGTTCTCAGGGTTAATCCACCTGGCACACCACTAAGGATTTCGGCAGCTTTTTGTAAGTTTTCGGCAGCTTTTACTTCTCCCTCGGCCTTAATAATTATTGCTCTTTTTTCTCTTTCGGTTTCTGCCTGGGCAGCCATCGCTCTTTTCATAGCGGCAGGGAGTTCTATATCCTGCATTTTAATTGCCGTAACATCAATCCCCCAAGGGGCTGTTGCGGCATCCACCATCTTTTTTACCTCTATAGCAATTTTTTCTCTTTCGGTTAAAAGAGTATCAAGTTCGACACCTCCAATAATGTCTCTTAGAGTTGCTAGAGCATACTGAGCGGTAGCATAGGTATAGTTTTCGATTTTTAAAACTGCATCCTCTGCTTTTTCTACCCTAAAATAGACAACAGCATTAATACCTATCGTGACATTGTCTTTTGTTATTACTTCTTGGCGAGGAATATCAACTGTAGTAATTCTTATATCGACTTTAATCATTCTTTGAATCCCAATGAGAATCCACTTTAATCCTGGCGCATAAGTTCCAGTATATTTTCCTAAAGTTAAAACCACCCCCCTTTCGTATTGATTAATTACTCGCAGACCTCCTAACCCAAAGACAACTAAAATAAAAATTATTATCCCGTACCACATAATAAATATTCAAAATTCAATTATTTATTATCATTACGACCTTTTCTTTTAGTATACAATGAAATAGAAGAATAGGTAAAACACCTTAATGGCCAAGAAAGAGAAATTAGAAAAATTAAATCAAGAAATTAGAAATTGTAAAAAATGCGCTTTATGGAAAACGAGAAAAAATACTGTTCCTGGAGAGGGACCGGCAAATGCTAAAATTATGTGCGTGGGTCAAAGCCCGGGTGCGATGGAAGACAAAACCGGCCGACCTTTTATTGGAAGAGCCGGCCGGCTTCTAAATCAGTTATTAAGAATCGCAAATATTAAAAGAGAAAAAGTCTTTATAACCTCTCCGATTAAATGTTTTCCACCGAAAAACCGAAAACCAACCAAAAAAGAGATTGGAACTTGTCTCCTTTGGTTAGAAAAACAAATTGAGATTATTAATCCTCAAAAATTTATTTTATTAGGAGAAGTTGCTTTTTCAGTATTTTTCCCAAATAAAAAACTCGGTGATTACCGAGGGAAATTGGTTAAAAAAGATGGTAGAGAATACTTCGTCACTTATCATCCAGCAGCCGGTATAAGATTTCAAAAATTTAGAAAGATTTTAGAGAAAGATTTTAAGAAAATAGGGGAAACCATTAGAGGTTTTTAATCATATAAGTATCTTTTAATTTATACCCTAATTTTTTCCAATAATTTCTAACTCCTACTCCGGAAATTACAGCGATTTTATTTAAGCCAAAAGGGGCCCGCTTGCCTTTAGGCAAGTGGGAGGACGTGGTGGGCGGGTTGTAGTCTTTTCTGGCTATTTTTTCTGCTTCTTTTATTAATTTTTTTCCCAAACCTTTGTGTTGCGGCGATATCAACGCGACCCGGCCGCTTAGAGGATAAAGTTGACCGTAGGTATGAATCTCGCGGACTATCGCTTTATTTTGAGAAGTGATTCGTAGGCGGAGCAAGCTATAAAGTTTTGTTCTATTTTTGTTTTCGAAACTTAAAAATATTTCTCGACCTCCAGATGCATCGTAATCTTGACGATATAAATACAATTTTTCTTTTGGCTCATATTTTTCTCTAACCTCTCGGCATCTGATACATTTACATTGCCAGCCCTCTCTTTCCATTTCTCGGGCAATAATTTGTCGCAGATTAGAAATTTTAGCTGCTCCAACTAAAATTCTTTGAGATGGAATATCTCTAGTTATCCTCTGAATTCTAACATAATAGGGAATTTTCTTTTTGATCTTTTTTACAAGATTTATCAATTGCGATTCAGTATAGGGTTTGTATTTACCTGCTTTCCACCATTTGTAGAGCGGAGCTTCTTTTAAGAGAGCGCAGGGATAAATTTTTAGTAAATCTGGTTGGAAATTGGGATTTGAGAAAAGTTCTCCAAACATTTTCTCATCTTTCTTTAAATTAGAGCCTGGTAAATTGGGCATCATCTGATACAAGACTTTAAATCCGGCATCCTTCAAAAGTTTTGTGGCTAAAATTGTTTCTTTTACTCCATGTCCCCGCAGATTTATTTTTAAAACATCATCATAAATTGATTGGACTCCCAACTCAACCATGGTCACGCCTAATCTTCTTAACCTTTTGATTTCTGAAAGATCAATAAAATCCGGCCTTGTCTCAATCGATAATCCTACAATTCGATGCCTGGCCATCTCGTTTAATTTCTGAGCTCTTTTTAAACCTTTACTGCTTTTTTTGTTGCCGGCATCGAAGCATCTTTTAATAAACCAACTTTGATATTGTTTCGGATAATACGACCAAGTGCCCCCGATGATTCTTAATTCAATTTTATCGGTGGGATGTCCTTGGTTTTCCAGCATTTCAATTCTTTTTCTCACCTGCAAATATGGGTCGTAATTTAGGGCTTTTGCTCTTTCGACTGCCGGTTCTCCCGAGACATAGCTTTTGGGAATACCTTTTTCAGTCGGGCAATAAAGACATTTTCCCGGACAAGGATAAGGTTTAGTCAAAACCGAAATATTAACAATTCCCGAAAGAGAACGAATGGGCCGGGTTCGTAAAAGTTCTTCTAAAATTGGCGATTTTTTAACTATTTTGTTTTTAACTAATTTATGATAAGCTTTTAATAGTCCAATATTGCTCGGACAAGGAATTTCGTATTTTTTAGCAATTTCTCTCTTAAAAGAATCCAAATCAGCCCGGGTTTTCGCCTGTCTTTTAATTAAATCTTTTATTATTCCAATAGTAATCATGGAAAGAGAATATGCTGAGCACCTACTTAAGAAGACTACAGAAAATTATAACCTAATTGCCGAAGATTATTCAAGGACTAGAGCTTTTATTCCGGAAGACATAAAAGCTTTAGGAAATTATACTTTAGAAGGAGAGAGAGTGTTGGATTCAGGATGTGCAAATGGTCGGCTGTTCGAAATTTTAAGAGATAAAAAAGTAGATTATTTCGGAGTTGATATTTCTAAAAGATTGATTGAAATTGCTAAAGAAAAATATCTTTACCCGCCACAAGTTTTTGCGGAACAAAAATTTGGGCGGGCGAGGGCAAAGTTTCAAGTAACTAATGCCTTAAGTTTACCCTTTCCTGATAATTATTTCGACAAAATTTATAGTATCTCGGTTTTGCATAATATTCCCTCAACAGAGTTTCAATTCCGATATTTAAAAGAAGCAAGAAGAGTTTTAAAACCAGGCGGTCTTTTAATTTTGAGAGTTTGGGATTTTTGGAAGAGAAGGGGAGCTTTAAAACTAATCTTAAAATACACTTTTTTAAAATTAATTGGACGTCACCCACCCGCCACCCAATTAGATTTTTTTGATGTTTTTGTCCCTTGGAAAAATTCAGAAGGTAAAATTTTAATTCAGCGTTACTTTCACTGTTTTACCAAGCGAGAACTCGAAAATTTAGTTAGAGAATCGGGATTAAAAATAAAAGAAAGCTGGCGAGGAGGCAAAGACCCGAGAACTAATATTTATTTAATTGCCGAAAAGCGATGAAAACTTTGTTTTCATCTTGACGCTTCACTAACGTTCGCGTAAATGATGCCCTTATAGCTCAATTGGACAGAGCGCGACCCTCCGGAGGTTGAAATCTCCGTTCAAATCGGAGTAAGGGCACAATCACTATTGTTGATGTAATAAAAGGGCTTGACAAAGAATTTTCCTAAATTAAAATAAAAACCGAGGGGGCGCGAGTTTTTTCTCGTGGGACAAGCAGTTTTTGATGCAGGAGGCGGAGGCAGCTGTCTAGTGAATTGTCCGACTAGGTTTAGACTTAAGCTAATTGCGACAAGAGCTGCGCCCCCCTCACTTAAGAAGAGGTATTTTACCTCTTTTTTGGTTTAAAGAAATATGTTAAGATAAATATATGCAATACAAAATCGCTGTTTCTGGTGCTGCCCGAATCAGCCATTGCTGCCGGGATATTGAAAAACTGTCTAAGGAAGTTGGTCGAGAGATTGCCCGCCAAAAATGTGTTTTAATTACTGGCGCCACTACCGGCGTTCCTTATTTTGCTGCTTTAGGTTGCAAAGAAGCTGATGGATTTAATGTTGGTTTTTCTCCAGCCACTTCCGAAGCTGCCCATTTGAAAACCTATAAACTCCCCATAGATCCTTTTAATGTAATGATTTATACCGGAGCCGATTACGTTGGAAGAAATGTAATCATGACAAAGTCGGTAGATGGGGTAATTATTATTTGTGGCAGAATGGGAACCTTACATGAGTTTGCTACCGCCTTCGAAATTCAAAAACCGATTGGTGTTTTAGAGGGGACGGGCGGAACAGCAGATAAAATAAGGGTCATTGCTACTGGTCCTTATCGAGGGGTAAAAAAAATAATTTTTGAGAAAGACCCTAAAAAACTAGTTGAGAAATTAATCGCACTTATTAAGAAAGAGAAAA
>CAZWDF010000020.1:0-13796 GCA_964632335.1 uncultured Candidatus Saccharibacteria bacterium
TCGGTAATTATCCCGGCGCTTCCGATTTCACTGGCAAAATGGGCATCACTGCCACCGGTTATCGGCTTTCCCGCCTTTAGTGCAAATTCTCGCGCCTTTAGGTTCAGCACATTGCTCTTGAACCTGGCATTAAAGCCCTCAATCAGGTCTATGCTATCAATTACCCCGTTCTCCAGATTGTCCAGTGATACGAATGTCCGGTATGGGTGCGGTAGGACGACGATTCCGCCCTGTTGTTTTATCTCGCTGGCGACTCTGGAGAAACCGCTGCTCTTTATCTCCCGCTTAAGGAAGAGGCCGATTATCTCTCCCATATCTGTCCGTATCTCAGCACCGATTATCACCACAAAATTGTCTGAAGCCGTAACCAGACTGGAAGTTTCCAGCCCGCCCTTAATCGTATTGTGGTCGACCACGGCTACACCAGACAGGCCTTTCTTCTTGGCCATCTTAATTATGTTCTCTGGCCTTAACAGTGAATCCGACGAATAGCAGGAGTGGACATGAAAATCTATCTTGACTGCACCCACCGTCCCTGATACTGCGTCCTTCATACTGCCAGCTTACTCACCTTTTATATGTCCGGTTGCCAGCACTCTAGCCATGGGATTAAGCACCTGCACCATTGCCGGCAGGGGGTCTTCCAGCGACAGGTCATCATAGGTGTCGTTCCTGAAGTCAAAAAAGTCCTTCAGAAATTTGACCTTGCTATTTGCCCCTAAAAGGTTACTGGGAAATGCCTGGATATCTCCCCACATAAACCTAGCTCTGGTCCCGACTCTATAGCTGGTGACTGGATTGAAATCACCATTTAGTGCCATCTGGTACAGGAGATAAGGGAATTCAATTCCGGCGCTGATGGCCAAGTGCAAAGAGCCCCAGAATCTGGGGTTAATCTCCAGTAGCTTGGGCTTATTGCCCCTTTGGTCAAGCTTGAATTCCACCATGGCCACACCATGCCACTTCAGCTCATTCAGCAGCCTTACCGCATAATCCTCCATCTCTGGATGGCAATCACTTATTCTCGATACGCTCGGCCCACCGCTGGCCGATGTCTCTCTAAGCCTTCGGTGAGTAAACTTGGCCCTTAAAGCCCCTCTGTAGAATATACAGGAAACGCCGTACCCCGTGCCGGGTATGTACTCCTGAACCAGGGGAAATTCAGAACTTTCGGACAGTCGATATTTGGTCACGGTATTACTGTACTGCCGGAGCAATTCTTCTCTATTGTGGACAATGTTGAAACCCTGAGAGCCCTTGGCCGCGGTCAATTTAATCACCGCCGGATATGCTGTTTCTTTAGCGATTTCTTCCAGGTCAGCGAGTGAATCTACCGCAAAAGTTCTGGGAGTCGGAATGCCCAATTTGGTGGCCAGCGCCTGAATCTTCCGCTTGTCGTTGGCAACACAAATGTAGCTGTATTCGTGGACGGGGACCGCCAGATGGGGGGCCTTTATCCTGAGCATTTCCTCATACTGCGAAACAACGAATGTTTCAGCATCCATTGGAATGAGTACGCTGTAGTCCCGGTGGCTATTGGCGAAGTCGATAATTGCCTCGATAAACTTGGCGGGGCTATCCGCATAAGAAGGGTAGGTAAATCTGGCATGGCAGTACTTTGAATAAAAAGCCGAGGGGAAAAACGAATACTTGGCCTTCTTCTCATCCCCGCAGGCCACCTTGATGCCATGCTTGCCCAGACAGCGGGTAGCCGCCAGTGCCGACCGATACTTAGCTGATGTAATGATGGCCCCGCCCATTTTTCAGGAGGCCTCCTCAGCAAATTTGACGAAGTTCTGGGCTATCACCTCAAAGTTGAGGTTCTGCCTGGCCCACTGGTAGCCGTTACTACCCATCTGTAGCCTCAGTTTGTCATCGCCGAGTAAATCAAGCAGGGCTGAGGCGAACGCCTCCGGCGTGAGCTCCTTCACCAGAAGACCGTTCTCTCCATGCCTTATCGTTTCTGAATTGGAGGTAACATCAAAGGCGACCATCGGCTTGCCCATAGCGTAGGCCTCAGCTCTCAAGAATCCTTCCCATAGTGAGCCGGTGGCATAGACCTGGCATATAGCGTAGTACTTGGGCAAATCCGGCCACGAGACAGCCCCGGTAAAGATAACCGACTCGGCCAGAGATTCCCTTTGCACCAGCTTTACCAAGTATCTGTAATAATCAGCGCTTCTACCGATTCTCCCCACGATAACCAGCTTGGTGTCCGGGATTTTGTTTCTGACTATTCTGAGACTCCGGATAAGCGTTTCTACATTTTTGTGCGGGTGAAGCTGGCCAACAAAGAGGATAACGGGCGAGTTTCTCAGAGCGGGATATTTTTCGTAAATGGCGACCGGGGATGTTGCCTCCTTATTGAAAAGGCTGAAGTCTACCCCGTCAAGGTACATTAGCCTTGACTTGGCGCCAAGTCTTTCTGCTATGTATCGCTCCGCGTAAACAGACGGCGCGATAACCCTGTCCACACGCTTAGCTACATACCTATCCGCATTTTCAATGAACCTGATATAGACTTTGTCATAGATGGAGAGATTTCGATTTCTACCTACACTCCATTCAGTGAAGATGTGAAGCGGCCCCTTTATCTTGCCTGGAAAGAGCGGAATTAGGTTAGCCGGATACAGGTGGGTATTGACCACATCGAATTGGGGAAGCTGTCTCCTTATTTCCTGCCATTTGTTCTGGAATAACGGAGAAAGGCCGGGGTTAACAAACTTGTTGTTCCGGAATGGCAGGCGGACTTCCTGGATTCGGACGCTGTCCTCACTCTCGTATCCGGAGCTAAAAGTGAAGATATTGACCTCGTGCTCCTTGGCCAGGCACCTGGCTAGATTCCAGATAACTGTTGATATGCCATCACCTAGAATCAATACATGATTTATGAAGGCGATTTTCACCGTTTTCTCACTGCTGAGGCAAGAATTTAGCTATGGCCCAGAGCACTGAATTGTCTCACCCTACGGATGATTTCTGCCACATTCTGCCGGGTAAGCTTCACTGAAGAGGGCAAATTGATGCCCTTTCTGGACAGTTCTTCAGCTACCGGGAAAGTGCTCCCGCTCTGGTAAGGCGGCATCACATGGATGGGGTAAAATAGAGGCCTGGTCTCGATTCCGCTTTTGTCTAGCTCGTTCATCAACTCATCTCTGCTTTTCCCGTAAGCATCGTTGATTAATATGGAATACATCCAGTAGATACCCCTGGCCCAGGGCATTTCCGGGTGTAGTGCGACTAGTTTCCTTTCCTGTAGTTCTCTTAATCCTTCAGAATACCAATTGGCTATTTCTCTCTTTTTAGCTACGAATTTTTCCAGCTTGGCCAATTGGGCTACCCCCATGGCGGCCTGCATATTGGTCATTCTGTAATTGAACCCGATGACATCATACCAGTATTTCTTATCCGGGTTCATGCCGTGGTCTCGTAGAACCCTCATTCTTTCGGCGAGCTGATTATCATCCGTCAGGCACATACCGCCCTCGCCAGTAGTTATGACCTTATTGCCAAAAAATGAAAAACAGGCTATCTTCCCGAATGAGCCGACCTTTTTCTTCTTGTATTCGGCGCCATGCGCCTCAGCGGCGTCCTCAACTATATACAGGTTATACTTCTTAGCCACAGCCATTACGGCGTCCATATCACACGGGTGCCCGTATAAATGGACCGGAACAATAGCCCTCGTTCTGGCGGTTATTGCCTTTTCTATTTTCTCAGGGTCAATGCCCCAGTAATCCGGCCGGGAGTCAACAAAGACCGGCTGGGCGCCGGTGTATCTAACGGTATTGGCCGTGGCAATAAAGGTGAGGGTGGGCACGATAACCTCGTCGCCCGGCCCTATGCCCAGAGCCTCTAACGCCAGATGCAGAGCCACCGTCCCGTTGGAGGTGGCGACTCCGTACCTGACGCCGCAATATTGGGCAAATTCTGTCTCAAACTGGCCAATAAACTTGCCTTTAGAGCTGACCCAGCCAGATTTCACGGCTTCTATGACATTAGCCAGTTCTTCCTCACCCAACAGAGGCTCGGCGACCGGTATCATCTTCGAACCCTCAGACTTCTGGTTATTATGTTAGCTTCGGTAGGATAGTTGAGAGCATCCCAGGGGAATTTTTCCCCACGCTGCCATCTTTGCCAGCGGTCTAAATCTTCCCTCACCATTATCTCGGCCAGTTCATCAAAATTCACTTTTGGCGCCCAGGCTAGCCTCTGCTTCGCCTTGGAATAGTCCCCCCGTAGAAAGTCGAGGTCGAGCGGTCTCAAGAATCTTTCGTCTGTCCGGGTATACTTTTCCCAGTCCAGCCCCACAATCTTGAACGCTTTTTGGGCAAACTCCCGGACAGAGTGTGTCTCATTGGTCGCCACCACATAGTCATCCGGCTCATCGTGCTGTAGCATAAGCCACATTGACTCAACATATTCCGGGGCATAGCCCCAATCCCTTTTGGCATCAAGGTTTCCCAATCTCAACTCCTTTTCCAGCCCCAGGGAAATCTTGGCGACAGTGTTGGAAATCTTCCGGGTGACGAACTCCAGTCCCCTCAAGGGGGATTCATGGTTAAACAGGATGCCGTTACAGATGAAAATACCGTAGCCTTCTCTATAGATGCGGCTAATCCAGTGGCCATATAGCTTGGCCGCAGCGTAGGGGCTGGCGGGATGAAACGGCGTGTTTTCTGTCTGTGCCTCTACATCGCCATTCCCATATAGCTCACTCGTTGATGCCTGATAGACCTTTATCTTGGGATTCATCTGCCGGATAGCTTCCAGAACCCGGGTTACTCCCAGACCGGTAATCTCCCCGGTGCCAATCGGCTGTTCAAAGGATGCTCCCACAAAGCTCTGCGCCGCCAGGTGATAGACCTCCTCCGGTTCCGATATTCTGATGGCCTCAGCGATGGACGCGGCGTCAATCAAATCCGCCGGGATTAGATTTACCTTGCTGAAGATGTCCAGGTACTGCAAACGCCAGAAATTGGGTGTAGATAACCGTCTATAGGTACCGAATACCTGGTAGCCTTTATCCAGAAGGAATTTGGCCAGATAAGCGCCATCTTGCCCCGTTATCCCCGTTATTAAAGCTCTTTTACGGCTCATGCTTCTCACCGTGCTTCCTGATGTCTTTCGTACCTTCATACTGAATATCTTCTAGTTTCTATTTCCCGCATAATTACCAGTACCTCTAAAATACGGGGTTTCAAAGAATCTCGAATCTAGAACATCAATAAAATTCCCCTCTTTGTCAGTTCGCTGAATTAGAAAAAACAAAGCCGTCGAAAAGGTAGGCAATAGCCTGCTTAATACCTTGCTGACACGTGGAGGAAAAGGGTAGAAGTTTGACCCCTTTATGTCCAGGATTCGAAAATAGCCGTCGGCCGTAATAAATCTCGTGAAAGATGGTCGGGTAAACCCCCTCACATGCGCACTCAGTAATTCAATTGAGGTTGGCTGCTCACCAAAAAGGAGAGCTATCCTGTTGTGTAAAGACGCCAGATTGGGCACGCCAACAATGGCTACTCCCCCCTTTTTCAATACTCTCGATATTTCTCCGAATATCCAGAAAATCTCTTTGGTATGTTCTATAACCTGGTTCGCCATTACAATATCAAAGTATCCATCGGATGTTGGTACTGATTCATTCTCTATGTTTATAGGATAGACATTAATGCCATTTTGCTTTGCCTTTTCGGCATTTGGCTGGTAATACTCGACCCCGAACAGGTTAACATTCATGTTCGGTAAAGCCCTTTTTATGCTTAACAAATCAGTCCCTTCTCCCATACCTATGTCCAGAATCTTAATGTCCTGGTTGTTTGACATGCCAGCATACTTAATTCCCCAGGATGCAACAATATGCCTTCCGTAGTTTAGATATTCAGTTCCATGCTTAAGTTTATCGAATACCTTCCCCAGGAAACCATCTCTTCCTATCATCTTTCATGTACCATTTCATATCGCTGACATCCTTATACCGCTAGACGCTCTCTGTTCCTGCGAAGATACGCCCTTTGACCTTCACAACCTCCATGTAATCCTTCACCGCACTCATGAGCCTCCAGACCGGCTTGTACTGTAGCAGGGACCTGGCCAGGGTCAAATCAGCCTGCGTATGATTCTGGTATGCCTCGCGGTACGGGTTGTCAATGTACTCCGGTTCCAGGGCAGTGCCCAGGACTTTATTCAGGGCCTGAACAATCTGATTGAAACTCGTCGCCCGCCCACTCCCCACATTGACAATGCCACTCCTCTTGGCCTTTACGGCGAGAAGATTGGCCAGCACAACATCCTTGATATAGACCTGGTCTCTTTTTTGTTCCCCCCATTTGAAAATTCGTGGCCTCTGACCAGCCTTCATCTGTAAAGCCAGCTGCCATACCATGGAAGCCATTTTGCCCTTGTGAGCTTCGTGTGGCCCGAAGACATTAAAGTAACGCAGTCCAACTATAAGTGAACTGGAGTTCATGGCCTCTCTGGCGAGCAGGTCAGTCTTCCATTTAGATAGACCATACAGATTGAGAGGGCTTCCCGCCATTTCTTCACGCAGAGGGGCTGGCCTATTGCCATAGACCGCCGCCGACGATGCATAAATGAAGGGGGTGTGAGACTTAACAGCGAAGTCTAAAAGGCGCCGGGAACCTTCCACATTGACCCCCATCATCAAATCTTCATCTCTTACCGTAGTATCCGTGATAGCCGCCTGATGGAAAATGGCATCTACGCCTCTGAAATAGTGCTCGCTTACTTCCAGGATACTCTCCCTAACCACATCACCGCTAAAGTCCGCCAGGTTACGAGAGTTAGCATGGGAGAAATCATCCACCACCGTTACTGCTAGCCCCTCTTTCTGTAAAGCGAGAGCTATATTAGAGCCAATAAAACCACCCCCACCTGTCACCAGGACCTTCTTCATTTTTCTCCTAGCGGAGTCATCTCTTGAATCCGGACTTTGTAGTGACCATCCACGGCAGCCATAACATCATCCACGCTTATCGCGAGCAGGCAGCGCTTTTCCGTGCACTTCGGTATCTTCCCCAGGTGCGGAATATTGCAGGGGTTACAGCCCACATCCCGGTATAGCTGTATATGTTCCTGGCCGTGAGGGGCAAACCTTAAGGGGCTGCTTGGCCCGTAGAGCCCTATCGTTGGGGTACCCATAGCCGCCGCAATATGCATTGGCGCTGAATCGTTGCCGATAAACAGTTGGCACCTTTCCAGTATCGCCGCCAACTGTTTCAGAGTGCTCTTTCCAGCAACATTGATAGCTTCAGCATCCATTAACTTAATGGTCTCTTCTATGTCTCTGGTTTCAGAGGGGCCGCCGACGAATACTGGCCTAATGCCGCGTTCCTTAACCAGCCTATCAGCCAGCTCGGCGAACCTTTCTTTTGGCCAGCGCTTACTGAGCGCATTCTCGCTGGAGCCGATGTGGATACCGGCGACAACATCACCGTCTCGGACTCCCTCAGCCTTGAGTAGAGCCAGGGCAGATGCTCTGTCTTCGGCCGCCACCCACAGTTTCCCCAATTTTTTATCCGGTGGCGCAATGCCGACAGCGCTTACCAGGTCTAAGAAACACTCCCTGACATTTTGTTCGGTGTTAAACACAACCCTGTTAGTGAATAGAAAACCCCGCCACTGCTTAATGGTGTCAAAGCCTACCCTCATCCCCACCCCGGAGAGATAGGCAAACAGGGCTGATGTTCTTGAATACTGCTCAAGGTCGACCACCAGGTCGAAATGTTCCTGGCGTATCTGGCTCAGGGCACTGGAGAAACTTCTCACCACCCTGGGAATGCTGGATACATCCAGGGCTATCAACCTATCTAGGCCGGGGTCACCTTCAATAATATCCTTGATATTGGCGGTAACCAGCATCACAACCTGAGCTTTTGGGAAGCTTTCCCGTAAGGCTCCTATCGCCGGCAGGGCAATAATCAAATCCCCGGCACCCCATATCCGGATAACCAGAACCTTGTTTATTTCCGCTGGCCTGCGCTTTTTCAGAAATTCGAGGACTCCACCGAGGCTCAGTATCATACCTAGAGGAATACCAACCCACCGGTCCAGGAATTTCATTATTTCAACTTTCATCTGATGCCCCGGTCACATTTCTCACTAACCTCTGGTGGGTAAGGGATACAATGTATCTGGCGGCTTCGTACAGGTCATCGGCCACATAATCGCAGTCGATTCTCTTATTCCTTAATTCCTCCAGCCCATATCCCGTCTTTACCAGTATAGTCTTACAGCCAACGGCTTTTCCTGTCTCCAAGTCCGTTTCTTTATCGCCGATGATGAACGAGTTTCTCAGGTCAATATCCCAGTCACTTTCGGATTTCTTTAACATGCCCGGTTTTGGTTTCCGGCACTCGCAGTTCACCCTGTATTTCGCTACCTGGGCTTCTGGATGGTGTGGGCAGTAGTACATCGCATCAATACGGGCGCCCTTTTCCTCCAGTCTCTCCTTCATCACCTGGTTGAATAGAACGGCGCTCTCTTCGCTGTAATAGCCGCGAGCGATGCCGGATTGGTTGGAAACAACCACCACCATGAATCCGTTTTTGTTAAGTAGCCTGATAGCCCGGTCAGCCTTGGGTATGAATTTCAGCTTGCTTTTCTCATAAGCATAGTGCGGCGGGTCAGCCGTAATCACGCCATCTCTATCCAGAAAAACCGCCCTATTCATGGAACAGCTCTCTTTCCACCAGTTCACAAAGAATGTGCCCGATGGCAATATGGGCCTCCTGAATTCTAGCGGTATTATCTGATGGCACTGAAATGGCCAAATCAACCTTATTCTTTAACCGGCCGCCTCTCCCGGTTAGTCCTATTGTTCTGGCCCGCTTGATGGCGGCGGCTTCCACCCCTTTTAATATGTTTACTGAATTTCCGCTGGTTGAGATGGCGATGATAATGTCTCCTTCTTTGGCCAACGCTTCTATTTGCCGGGCGAACACTGTCTCATAACCATAGTCATTGGCGAGCGATGTCAGGGTGGAAGGGTCGGTAGATAATGATATCGCCGGCAGTCCTTCTCTTTCCGACCGGAAGCGGCCCATAAGCTCGGCAGCGATATGCTGAGCATCGGCCGCACTGCCGCCGTTGCCTATCAGTAAGACCTTCCCACCTGACCGGTAGGTGTCGACAAGCATTTTGGTCGCCTGAGCTATCTTTGCCGGTAAGTTCAGCGCGATGGACTTCTTGAGGTCGGCGCTTTCGGTCAGTTCCTTGATTATCTTTTCCTTCATTTGTTTGGTATTCATAGCCGTGTCTCGCTGGGTTCTGACTTTGTGGTACTAACCGGCCTTACCCAGACTGCCAGCAATCTTCTGGTAAATCTGGCTGGTTGACTTTCCTTTCACTTCCTCCACAATAACCACCTTGCCACCCAGCGATTCTACCAGTTTTGCCTCCGGGATTTGGCTGATAGTATAATCCCCCCCCTTCACATGAATATCCGGTCGTATTTCTCGTATCAGGCGCTCCGGGTTTATTTCATTGAAAACCACCACATAGTCAACACTTCTTAGAGAGGCTAATATCTCCGCCCTTTCTGCCACGGGGACAAACGGACGCCCCGCACCCTTCAGTTTCCTTACGGAGCTATCGCTGTTAAGGCCAACTACCAGAATGTCCCCCAATCCTTTCGCCTCGGCCAGGTATCTGACATGCCCGATGTGCAGTATATCAAAACAGCCATTGGTGAAGACTATTTTCTTGCCTTCCTGGTGGTACTTATTCAGAATCGGCTTTAAATCTCCTAATCTCAAGCAACCCATCTCTCTCCAGTGCCTCCAGTTGGTGCGTTAACTCGTCTCGGGTTACCACCGCGACACCCAGCCGCCCGACAACTATTCCGGCGGCAGCATTGGCAATTAGAGTAGCATCCTCTGTGCTTATCCCGGCGGCCAGTCCCAGTGTCAGGACACTGGCTACGGTATCACCAGCACCCGTAACATCAGATACTTCCTTAGCCACTGAAGGCATGACGGCCATGTCACCATTGTTGCCAAAAAGAGATATACCATCTTTGCCGCGGGTAATAAGGACCGTTTCACACTCGAGCCGACTAAGCAACCAGTGCCCCATTCTCTGGATAGCGACTTCGTCTGTGGGACTTATCCCGGTAGTAGCACTGGCCTCCTTAAGATTGGGTGTAACGGCAGTTACACCTCTGTAACCGGACAGATATCGAAACTTGGAATCAGCCACCACTGGTTTATGCCATCTTCTTGCCAGGGGCACCAGACCTTCTAGCAGCTTCATGGTGACTAAACCCTTGTCGTAGTCCGAGATGAGAACAGCTTCCACCTGGTCCAGTCTCTTCTTGACAAAACTCAAAATTTGCTTGACATATTTATCACTTATTTCGTTTCTTACTTCCCTATCGATTCTTACCACTTGCTGTTGTTCCGCGATGATTCTTGTTTTTGTGGTAGTTGGTCGGTCGGGGACGACAATTACTCCTTCTGTGTCCAGTCCTTTCCCCTTGATTAAATCAAGCAGCTTCTGGCCGTTCATGTCATCCCCAATAACTCCGGCAATGCTGGCTCTCCCCTGCAAGGCGCTGATATTGGCGGCGGCGTTACCGGCCCCACCAATATTGAAGCTCTCAGAGGCAAATTCCAACACCGGCACCGGTGCCTCTGGGCTAATGCGCAGTACGGTGCCGCTGATATAGTGGTCCAGCATAAGGTCACCGACGACCAATACTCGGCTGTGGCTGAACTGGTTTATGGCATTTTTTAGCCCGGCGAGATTCATATGAGGTTTCTCCTGTTTTCACCAAGTTAAAGCGCACTGTTGTTTGACTTTAGCCTCGCTGTCTCTTCCATAATCTATTCATGGAAATTAAACAATCCGTGTAACGCATTTCTGAGACGAATCCGGACTACTGAGAGAGCCACTCTGAGCCCATGCCCCATTGCCTTCAGACCAAAAGGCGAAGGGCCGTAAGAACAGTCAATGGGTACCTCCGTGATAGTGAACCTTTTGCTCCGGGCTTTGTCCAGTATCTCAACACTGATGCTCATTCCCTTATACTTGAGGTCAAGAATGTCTATCACCTTTCGGCTATAGGACCTGAAACCACTCTGAGAATCGGAGACTTTGACTCTTGAGCCAAGGTTACAGAGAAAAGTGATAGCACCAATGCCGAAACTGCGGTATCGGGGCATGGTGCCTGGCACAAGGTGATTATTCTGAGGTGCACGGTGTTGGCTCTCCACTGGTGGCTCCTTCGAGTGAAGGAACCGAGAGCCAATTACCATGTCGGCTTCTCCGCTAACAATGGGGGCCAAGACTCGCGGCAAGTCACTCGGGTCATGCTGCCCATCACCATCGAGAGTAACCAAGACATCAGCACCATTTGTCTTTGCCGCCTTGAAACAGGATTTGATAGCCTCCCCATAGCCCCGGTTGGTTTCGTGATTGACCACCAGAGCCCCCGCCGCCTTGGCCGCCGCAACAGTACCGTCAGACGAGCCATCGTTGACAATGATGACCTGATCAACATATTTCCTGGCTTCACTTACTATACCCCCGATGAAAGGCTCAGTGTTGAAGCAAGGGATAGCTACTATCACCTTGGGCCTGCCCTCCTTTGGGAGTTTTGGCAAACCAGATGTCGCCATCGTGTCCTCCCTTATACCCTATCGACCAGACATGTCCTGTTTTCTGTGTCTAGTACCAGTATGACGCCGGCAGTTGCCCCCTTTCCGATTTTTGTCTGTTACCTAACACTAACCTGCGGCCTGAAATTGGAGCCACTCTGCTTCTCAATCGTTGCTCTCGGTTTCTTGAATGAGTTTCTTGAGGATGTTTCGTGGAAGGCGGGGCGGGTTCGTCCCTTTTCTTTCCCCAGCACTGCGCTGTCGACAGGCTGACGCCCCTCCCCACCCACCAAGTCTTCCTGAGCGCAAACGATCCCCTGTTGCCGCTGCCTAGCTTCTTTGCTGAACTGTTCCTTATGTTCGTACCCCTAACCCACAGTCAGCCGGCACTTATGTCAGATAGTAGATATTGTAGGTGTTGGGTGGACAAGTGTCAATAGCTACGCCAAGTCGTGCCAACTGACAGCACGCATTCCTGAAATAAGACGATTTTTGCCGGCTCTGGCGGGGCTGGTGTGGTGAAGAGAATATCTTGACTGGTTTTTGGGGTGCCAGACCCAACACCCGCCATCTTGTCAATTGGACAAGAATGTGTGATACTTATCTAACCAACTCTGTTGCCGCTGGTATATTGATGGGCAAATTTTCACCCGTAAAACGGGATAAAAAAGAGGTCAGGACCGGAAAAACCTCCCTCAGAATCTCACCACGGCTGATTACCGGTATATTGCTGACTCTAATATTCGCCATCGCACTTTTCCTCCGGGCTTACCTTCCCTACGACCAAATCTTTACCCCGCTGGGAATCAAGTTTAGCGGCAACGATGCCTATTACCAGATGCGCATTGTGGATATCGCGACGCGCAATTTCCCTCAGATGCCGACCTTTGACCCATATCTGCTTTACCCGGGTGGCGTCGGCCTGGGTAAGATACAATTCTTCAACTGGCTGCTGGCTGGCGTGGCCTGGCTATTGGGCCTCGGCTCACCCTCAGGGCACCTGGTCGATGTAGTCGGTGTCTACTTTCCGGCGGTCCTGGGTGCCCTCGTCGTCCTGCCCGTCTTTTTTACCGCCCAGGCGCTGTCTGGCCGGTGGGCCGGTCTCATCGCGGCCGCGCTGATGGCCATAATACCCGGTGAGTCACTCGGCCGCTCCGGCCTGGGCTTTACTGACTACCATGTTGCCGAGGCAATGCTGACGGCGACGGCCATGCTCTTCCTGATCCTGGCGATAAAAAGAGCACGGCAGGTAACCCTATCCTTCTTACAGGTCGCCCGACAGGAGTGGACTATTGTCCGGCGGCCCATCTTTTACAGCCTCCTAGCTGGCCTCTTCTTAGGGTTGTATATTAGTACTTGGATCGGTGCTCTTCTCTTTGTCGCTATTATCGGGGCTTTCCTGGTCATACAGTTCATCATTGACTACCTGAAGCGCCGACCGACCGAGTATTTGTGCATCATCGGTGTCGTCCTGTTCGCCGTGGCCTGGGTCGTGTCGCTGCCGGCCTCCCCGGTGCCATTGACCCAGCTGTCGTTGGGTCTAGCTCTGGCGCTCACCCCGGTCTTGTTCGGCCTTTCCCGGCTAATGAGCTTAAGGAGTATCAGGCCACTGTACTACCCGTTATCTGTGGCTGGCCTGGGTCTGCTGGGTGTCGGCCTGCTCTACTGGCTGAGCCCTTCCCTTTTCCAGTCTGTACTGAATGTCCTCCGTGTCTTCGCCCCCAGTGAGACCCTGCGCACCACCATAGAGGCACAATCTATCTTCAAGCCTCTTGTCTCAGGAGGCAACTTCTTTAATACTGCCGCCTGGGGTAATTTCTCCATCAATTTTTTCCTTAGTATTATTTCCCTGATAATCTTAGTTTCTTACTTCACAGTGGTGAAAGGCAATAGTGAAAAAACCCTGCTGGTAATATGGAGCTTGGTGATGCTGGCCGCTATCTGGGGGCAGCGACGCTTTGCCTACTATTTTGCGGTTAACATATCTTTGCTTACTGGCTACCTATCAATTCTCATTTATCACCTAATCCGATGGCTTATGGAATATTTGGGAGGCGGACGGACTAGCTACATGTCATGGCAGATTCTTGAGCTTAGTGATATCAAGGCTATGACTCAACCAGTGAGACTACAGCCAACGCCGGCCACGAAAAGAGCTATAAGATTGCAGAGGAAGAAAGC
>CAZWDF010000021.1:0-4790 GCA_964632335.1 uncultured Candidatus Saccharibacteria bacterium
TTTCAATCTTCAATAAATCTTCGATTTATTTCGATGTTTAAAAAAACCACTCTCAAAAACGGCTTAAGGATTGTTACTGTCCCAATGAAAAGCACTCAGGCGGTGACAGTTTTGGTTTTAGTTGGGACCGGTTCTAAATATGAGAAAAAAGAAATCAATGGAATTTCTCACTTTTTAGAACACATGTATTTTAAAGGAACAAAAAAAAGACCATCAACGATAGCAGTGGCTGAAACCTTAGATAAAGTAGGAGGAATTTACAACGCCTTCACTTCGGAAGAATACACAGGTTATTTTGCTAAAGTAGCTGTTTCTCATGCGGAGCTGGCTTTGAATTGGGTCTCAGATATTTTTTTGAATTCTACCTTACCTGAGGAAGAAATCGAAAAGGAAAAAGGAGTTATTATTGAAGAAATTAACATGAGGCAGGACCATCCCATTGAATATGTTCAAATTCTCTGGTCAAAATTATTATACGGAGATCAGCCAGCCGGTTGGGATATTGCCGGGACAAAAGAAAGTGTTGCTACAATCAACCGAGAAAAATTGATTGATTATATAAAAAACCAATATGTTGCCTCAAACACAATAATTTGTCTGGCTGGGAAAATAGAGGAAGATTTAGCGATTCAAAAAGTAAAAAACTATTTTTCAAAAATAAAAACAAAAAAACCAATGGAAAAACCTAAGGTTATTGAGGAGCAACTCAAACCCAATTTACTTTTACATTTAAGGCAAACCGATCAAACCCATTTATGTTTAGGAGTAAGGGCTTTTAACCTTTTCCACCCCCAAAGATATGCCCAAGAATTGTTAGCCATCATTCTTGGAGGGATGATGAGTTCGAGGTTGTTCGAAGAAGTGAGATCTAAATTGGGAATTGCCTATTACATAAGCACGAGTAATACAGCTGACCCTGACACAGGTTTTCTTTTTACCCAGGCGGGATTAGATAACAAAAATGTGGAAAAGGGAATTTCAACTATTTTGAAAGAATACAAAAAAATTTCACAAAAGGAGGTTCCTCAAAAAGAATTAAAAAAAGCCAAAGATTACTTAAAGGGAAAGACAACTCTTTTGTTGGAATCTTCCGATGCCACTTCTTCTTTTTATGCCGGTCAAGAGCTCTTGGAAAAGAAAATTTTGGCTCCAGAAGAAATTTTCAAAAAAATTGACCGGGTTACTGTAAATGATATTCTAAAAGTAGCCAAAGATATTTTTCAACCCAAAAAATTAAATTTAGCCCTGATTGGACCATTTGGAGATAAAAAACCTTTTGAGAAAATATTAACAATATGAGCGATAGTCAAGTTTTAGATATCTCTTGGGGAACAATTTTGAAAATTGCCATTGCCTTTCTTGGTTTTTATATTCTTTACTTAGTGAGAGATATTTTGATTTTGATTATTTTTTCCTTAATCGTTTCAATTTTATTTAATCCAGCAATTAATTTTTTACATCGCCACCGTCTGCCCCGGGTTCTGGCTGTAAGTTTCGCTTACATTATTGTCTTTGGAATTTTAGGCCTTGTCATTTATTATATTTTGCCTATGCTCGTTTCTGAAATCCAACAATTTTCTCAGCTTTTTCCTCAATACTTTGAAAGGATTGCGCCTCCCTTAAAAGAATTGGGGATTGAAGCCTTTGAAAATATGGAGACTTTTACTCAGGTCTTGGGCGGGTTTTTGCAGAAGGCCTCATCTAATATTTTAAGTGCGATATCCATTATTTTTGGCGGACTCGGAGCGACAATTTTTGTCCTGACTATTGCCATCTTCCTCTCTCTGGAGGAAAAAGGAGTGGAAAGAGCTTTAGGGCTTTTGTCTCCCAAGAGATATGAAGCTGTAATCTTAGACCTTTTGGAAAAATCTCAAACTAAAGTTTCTGGCTGGTTTGGGTCAAGAATTCTCACCTGTCTTTTTGTAGGCATTACCTTTTTTATTATTCTCCAACTATTCAATGTAAAATATGCTTTTACTCTGGCCCTGATAGCCGGGATTTTAGATTTTATTCCAATTTTAGGGCCCATTATAGCTGGAGCAATTGCCTTTTTGTTTGTCGCTTTAGATTATTTGCCAAAGGCACTTTTCGTTTTAATTACCTTTATTCTCATTCAGCAAGTTGAAGGCAATATTTTAACTCCGGCTCTAACTAAAAAATTCGTTGGTCTTCCCCCGGTTTTGGTTTTAATTTCTTTAGCTATTGGAGGAAAGCTTTTTGGGATTTTAGGAGCAATCTTAGCTCCTCCTTTTGCAGGAGTGATTTATGAATTTTCAAGAGACTTTCTTAAAAAAAGAAAAGACTACGATCCTCCCACCTCTCTCCCGCCAAGGCGGGCCCCTGAAAAAGCAATGACTCTCTAATTTCTTGTTTTTAAAATAGGTGCGGGGTAAAATTAAAAGGAAGCTAAGCTTCCTTTTCGATTATATTAAATCATATGAAAAAATTCTTTATTAGCTTTATTTGATTTAATTGGCCCCTTTCTAAAGCATTCTGAGAATAAAAAAGACATGAGGCTTGCCAAAAAGAATATTGAATTAAGAAACAAAAGAAAGAATAAAATATACAAGATCTATGAAAAAACTGTATCTCTCCACGGCACTCCCATATGTTAATTATGCTCCGCATGCAGGGTTTGCTTTAGAGATTATTCAAGCTGATGTTATTGCTCGTTACCACCGACTGATAGGCGAGGATGTTTTCTTTTTGACTGGAACGGATGAAAATTCGTTAAAAAATGTTCAAGCCGCCCGCGAAGAAGGAATTCCAGTTAGGAAATTGGTGGATCGAAATGCTAAAAAATTTTATGAACTAAAAAAAGTTCTTAATTTATCTTTCGATGATTTTATTAGAACTACCGAACAACGACATATAAAAGGAGCTCAAAAGTTATGGTTGGCTTGTAAAAAAGATATTTTTAAAAAATCCTATCGAGGGCTTTATTGTGTTGGATGTGAAGAATTTTATAAAGAGAGCGAGCTCGAAAACGGGCTTTGTCCCGAACATAAAAAGAGACCTGAATTAGTGGAAGAAGAAAACTATTTTTTTAAACTTCCAAAATACCAAGATAAATTAAAACGGATTATCGAAACTGATGAAGTTAAGATTATTCCCAAGACTCGCAAAAATGAAACTTTAAGTTTTATTAATTCTGGACTCGGAGATATTTGTATTTCTCGGTCAGCCGAACGTGGTCGAGGATGGGGAATTCCGGTACCAGGCGACCCAACACAGGTCCAGTGGACTTGGTTTGATGCTCTCTCAAATTATATTAATGCTTTAGGGTATGCAGAAAATAGCAAAAAATTTCAAGCATGGTGGACAAAAAATGAAAATAAATTACATATTATCGGAAAAGGAATTTTAAGATTTCATACTGTATATTTTATAGGAATACTTCTTTCTGCTAATTTAAAGTTGCCGAAAACAATTTTTGTTCATGGTTATTTAACTTCTGGTGGTCAGAAGATGTCAAAGAGTTTGGGAAATGTCATTGACCCTTTTGAACTGGTGAAAAAATACGGAACTGATGCGGTAAGATATTTTCTTTTGCGGGAGATTCCGCCGACCGAAGATGGCGATTTTACTTATGAAAAGTTTGAAGGAAGATATAATAGTGATTTGGCAAAAGGGCTTGGGAATCTGGTAGCAAGGGTAATAACTTTAGCCGAGAAATCCAAATTCCAAAATCCCTGCCTGACCGGCAGGCAGGCAAAATCCAAAAAAATTCCAAATCCCAAATTCCAAAAAGAAATTGAGGAAACACAGGAAAAGTGGAAAAAAGCTTTAGAGGAATTTAAGTTTAATGAGGCGTTAATTTCAATTTGGGAGTTAATTAGTTTTTGCGACCGTTATATTGAAAAAGAACGACCTTGGCAGGAAAGTAAAAAACAAAAAGAAGTTATTAGTAATTTGTTATTTGCTATTAGCAACATCGCCGAGATGCTAAAGCCGTTTTTACCCGAAACTTCAGAAAAAATATTTAAACAATTAAAAACCAAAAAGAGTCAGCCATTATTTCCTCGTCTAATTTAAAGATATGGTAACGACTTTAGTAATTATTCTGGGGTTGATAGTTTTTGAGATGGTCAACAGCGTTGACAACGCCATTGTTAATGCCTATGTCTTAAAAACAATGAGCGAGAAATGGCGGAAGATTTTTTTATTCTGGGGAATCTTGACCGCCGTTTTTATTATGAGGGGGCTGTTACCTTTGTTAGTCGTTTGGCTTTCTGTTCCCGAGATTGGATTTCTGGGAGCCCTAAAGGCAATGGTGGAAAGTAAACCGGGGGTAGCCGAACTTATGGAGACGAGAAAGGGGATAATTTTAATTGGGGCCGGAGTTTTTCTTTTACTCTTATATTTACACTGGTTATTTTTAGAAGAAAAAAACCCTCTTTTTGTAGTAGATAAATTTATCAAACCTCATTACGGGGTTTGGTTTTTTGCCTGCGCAGCTATAATTTTAGTTGTGTTGCTTTATCTTGCTAGGTTTTCTCCCTACCTGATGTTATCGGCTGCTTGCGGCAATGCCATTTTTTTTATTATGTATGGTCTTCGGGAACAGGCGGAAAAACAGAAAAAAAGAATCATAGGGAGAACATCTCATATTTCAGATTTTTCAAGATTAATGTATCTTGAAGTTTTAGATGCTTCTTTTAGCTTTGATGGAATAATGGGCGCCTTTGCTTTTACAACCAGCGTTCCTCTGATTTTAATTGGAAATGGCATAGGAGCCCTGATTGTCAGAGATTTAACCATTCGTGGTGTTGAAAAAGTAGCCAAATACA
>CAZWDF010000021.1:4800-13457 GCA_964632335.1 uncultured Candidatus Saccharibacteria bacterium
TTAAAAAATGGAGCGATGACTTCGATTGGCCTTTTGGGAATTTTTATAATTAGTGAGAGCTTTGGGGTTAAAATTCCAAAAGTCTTACCGACCGTAATTACTATTTTGCTTGTCGGCATCGCCTTTTGGGAATCTCATAGATTTTTGAAAAATCATGTTAATTGATACCCACGCCCATGTAAATTTCAATGGCTATAAAGGGGATTTTGAGGAAGTTATTAAAAGAACCCTAGAAAATGATGTTTGGATGATTAATGTTGGCAGTCAGTATGAAACCAGCAAAAAGGCAGTGGAAATTGCCGAGAAATACGAAAAGGGAATTTATGCTGCTGTTGGACTTCACCCAATTCATTTAGCTGAAGGAATTTTCAAAGTAAAGTTAGATGGAGAAGAAACTGCTTTTCAAGCTAAAAACGAAGATTTTTATTATGAAAAATACAAAGGCCTTGCTCAATCATCGAAGGTAGTGGCAATTGGCGAAACGGGCCTCGATTATTATTACCGGCCGAAAACAAAGAAAAAATTAGAAGAATTTAAAAATAAACAAAAAGAAGTATTTTTACAACATTTAGAATTAGTCAAAGAGTTGAATTTACCGATAATATTCCACTGCCGTATGGCGCACGATGACCTAATTAAAATACTCAATACTAGATACAAAATACAAAATACAAGGCCACGAGGCGTTATTCACTGCTTTACTGGGACCTGGGAGCAGGCAGGACAATATTTAGAAATGGGGCTTTATCTAGGTTTTAATGGAATAATTTTTAAACTAAATTTAGATGAAATAATAAAAAAAACTCCTTTAGAAAGAATCTTAATTGAAACAGATTGCCCTTATCTAACGCCGCCTCCGATGGTTGGTCGTAATGAACCTTTTTATGTTCGATATGTAGCTGAAAGAATTGCCAAAGTTAAAAACTTAAGTTTCCAAGATTTATCTAAAATCACTACCGAAAATGCCAAAAAATTATTTTCAATATGATATTCAACAAAACTTCAGCTAATCAAAAAATTTTGGCGGGTGAAAAATTTAACTGGTATGTGATTACCGGGGGGCCTTCTTCTGGGAAAACAACGGTTCTTAAAGAATTAGAAAAACTGGGATATATCATTTATCCAGAAGCAGCTAGAGTTTTTATTGATGAAGAAATGGCAAAAGGAAAATCATTGAAAGAAATCCGGGGTAACGAGGCAGAATTTCAGAGAAAAATTCTAAAAATCAAAATAGAAGTAGAGAAAGCGGCGCCAAAGGATAAAATTGTCTTTTTTGATAGAGCTATTCCTGATAGTATTGCCTATTATCAAATTGCTGGATTAGACTTAAGCGAGGTTCTGAAATTTTGCCAAAAGAAAACCTACAAAAAAATATTCTTTTTAGAACAACTTCCCTTTGAAAATGATTACGCTCGGGTTGAAGACAAGGAAACTATAGAAAAATTAAATAAACTTTTAAAAAAAAGTTATAAAAAATTGGGATACGAAGTAATTAAAATTCCAGCACTATCTGTTAAAGAAAGGGTTAAAGAAATTTTAACTGAGATAGAATTATGAAAACTTACGCTAAAGCCGGGGTTAATAGAAAAATAAGAGAAAGGGCAAAACGAGGACTCAAAAGTTTTGAGTTGACTTATAAATTTCAAAAACAGGGAAAAATAATCAAGACCGCTTTTAATATTCTTTATCCAATTTCGAAAAATCGCTATTGGACTAAAGTCTGTGATGGCGTAGGAACAAAAGTTTTATTAGCTCAACTGGCAGATAAACATGACACAATAGGAATTGATGCTGTGGCAATGGTTGTTAATGATTGTATAAGGTGCGGGGCTAAACCAATAGCAATTACTGACATGATTGATGTCAAGAAATCAGAGCCGGAGGTTTTGGGAGAAATTCAAAAAGGGCTGATTTTAGGAGCGAAAGAAGCTGGTTGCCCAATTGTCGGAGGAGAAATAGCCGATGTGCCAGAACTCTTAAATGCTACTTATCACATAAATTGTGACTGTGTTGGTGAAGTGAAAAAACAGAAGATAATTACTGGGAAAAAAATAAAACCTGGAGATATTGTAATTGGTTTCCAGAGCTCAGGGATTCATTCTAACGGTCTCACTTTAGCCAGAAAAGTCCTTTTTAAAAAATGGGGCGGCAAATTTAATGCCCTTGAAAAGCCCAAAGGTTTTAAAAAATCCTTAATTTATGAATGCCTTGAACCAACGAAAATTTATGTGAAACCCTTTTTAAAGATTGCTGAAAAATATAAAATCCTTGGCGCAGTCCACATTACCGGCGATGCCTATTTGAAGTTTAAAAAACTAATGAAAAATTTTGGTTTTGAATTTTCTAATTTTAAACCTCAGCCGATCTTCAATTTGATCCAGAAAGTAGGGAAAATTAATTTAAAAGAGATGGCGAGTACCTTTAATTTAGGTTGGGGTTTCGCGATAATCATTGACGGGAGAGACGTCGAAGGAATATTAGACATGCTTAAAAAAGAAAAAATTCACGCTGAAATTATCGGGGAAGTAATTAAAGAAAAGAAAATCATCGTAAATTATCAAAATAAAAAGACAACTTTAGCATGACGACGCATCGAATTGAAGTTGGTTTTAAGGAAGGAATTAGAGATGCTTTGGGAGAAAAGATAAAGAAAAGAATAAATGAAGACTTGAGTATCGAAGTAAAGGAAGTGAAAACAATTGATGTTTATACGATTGATGCTGCTCTTTCAGATGAGCAGCTTAATTTTCTTGGCGAAAATCTTCTTTCTGACTCAGTAATCCAGGAATTTAGCATACAGGAACCCTTGGCAAAAGATTTTGATTGGCTGGTGGAAGTTGGTTTTAAGCCGGGCGTGACTGATAATGTCGGCAAGACTACAAAAGAAGCAGTAAAAGATATTTTAAAAATAGAATTTAGCGGAGAGGAAGCAATTTATACCTCAAAACAATATCTTATTTCTGGGGAAAGATTAACTAAAGAAAATCTCGAACGAATCGCTAAAGACCTTTTAGCCAACGAGTTAATTCAGCGTTGGGTTTTCGTTAATTCCGACGAATTTACCGAAAAAGGAGTAGATTTTCCCATACCAAAAGTAACAATTCCTCATCAGCCAACCGTCACCCTCATTGATTTGAATGTTTCCGATAAAGACCTATTTAAAATTAGCCAAGAGAGAAAGTTGGCTCTAAATCTTGAGGAAATGCAAACAATAAAAGAATGCTTTACCAGACCGGAAGTTATAAAAGAACGTCGGGAAGTTGGTTTAGGTCAAGAGGCAACCGATGCCGAACTAGAGGCTCTGGGTCAAACTTGGTCGGAGCATTGTAAACATAAAATCTTTAATGCCAAAATAATTTATAAAAACGAAGAGGGGAAGCAAGAAATAGATAGTTTATTCAACACCTATATCAAAAGCTCAACTAAAAGATTAGAAAAAGAATTAGATTGGGTCGTTTCCACTCTTTGGGATAACTCTGGCGTAATTCGCTTCAACAAAGATTGGCTCCTATCAGTGAAATGCGAGACCCATAATAGTCCCTCAAATGAGGAACCTTATGGTGGCGCAATTACTGGAATTGTTGGGGTTTACAGAGACCCCATGGGTACTGGCAAAGGAGGCAGATTGATTTATGGCACTTATGGTTTTTGCACTGGAAATCCTTTTTACAATGGCGATTTGAGACCAAAATTATATCCTAGACGCCTTCTCGAAGGAGTCCGCAAGGGAGTGGAAGACGGCGGAAATAAGCATGGGGTACCAACGGTTTATGGAATCACTTTTTTTGACGATGGATATATGGGGAAGCCGGCAATTTATGTTTTAGCTGCTGGTTTCATTCCGGCCAAAGTAAATGAGGAACCAGGTTTTCAAAAAAAAGCTGACCCCGGCGATTGGATAATAATGGCAGGTGGCAAAGTAGGGATAGATGGGATTCATGGAGCAACTGAATCTTCAATGGAGGCTGGCGAATGGATATCAGTCAGTCATGTCCAGATAGGCGACCCCTTCACCCAAAAGAAGCTTCATGATTTTCTAATCGAGGCTAGGGATTTAGGCCTTTACAGGGGTATCACTGACAATGGAGCTGGCGGTCTTTCATCGTCGGTTGGAGAAATGGCTCAGCTTTCAAATGGCTTTGAGTTGTGGTTGGACAAGGTGCCCCTAAAATATTCTGGGCTTGACCCCTGGCAGATTCTCCTTTCTGAATCTCAGGAAAGAATGACCTTAGCGGTTTCTCCAGAAAAAATAGATAAATTTTTAGAAATAGCAAGAAAGCATGACGTTGAGGCAACGGTTATTGGCAAATTTACCGGTTCCGGGAAATTTTATTCTACTTATCAAGATAAACCAGTCGCTTTTTTAGATATGAATTTCGTCCACGAGGGAGTTCCTCAAATGAAACTGGAAGCCGAGTGGCTGAGTCCTGAAAAACGCGGACTTTCCGAACCCGAGCTTGAAGAAATAACCGACCAAGCTTCATTTTTGAAGGAAATGTTAGGGCGTTTAAATATCTGCAGTAAAGAATATATCGTCAGGCAATTTGACCACGAAGTCCAAGGGACCAATGTGATAAAACATTTAGTCGGCAAAGACAGCGATGTTTATAGTGATGCCGTCGTGATTAAACCTATTTACGATTCAAATGAAGGTTTGGCCATAACCGCCGGAATCAACCCGAAATATAGCCAAATTGATACCTATTGGATGACAGCTTTAGCTATTGATGAGGCAATTAGAAGAATTATTGCTGTTGGTGGGAATCTAAAACAGATAGCCCTTAATGATAATTTCTGTTGGCCAAGCCCTTTGTCTTCAGAACAAAATGCCGATGCTAAATACAAACTTGCTCAATTGATAAGAGCAAACCAAGCCCTTTATGATTTCACCATGTCTTTTAAAACTCCTTGCATTTCTGGCAAAGATTCTATGTCAATGGATGGGACGATTAAAGACATCAACGGTAAAGAACATCGAATTTCTGCTCTACCCACTGTTCAATTCTCTGCTGCGGGAAAAATAGAGGACATTCGAAAATGCGTTACAATGGACGTCAAAAAGCCAGATAATCTGGTTTATATTTTAGGAATTACTAAAGATGAATTAGGAGGCTCGGAATATTATGAAATGATAGGAGAGATTGGTTTCAATGTCCCAAAAGTTGATGCCAAAGTAGCAATAAAACTCTACAACGCTTTAACTCAGGCGATTGAGCCAGATTTGGTTAATTCTTGTCACGGAATTTATAAAGGTGGCCTGGGCGTTGCTTTAGCTCAAATTTCCTTTGCTGCAGGTTTGGGTTTAGAAATTAATTTAGATAAAGTGCCAACCGATGGACTAAATAATATTGATAAAATATTGTATTCGGAATCGGCCAGTAGATTTTTAGTTACCGTTTCTCCGGAAAATAAAGAAAGTTTCGAGGGAATTATGAAAGACAATTGCTTTAAAGAAATTGGAAAGGTTAGAGATGATGAAGAATTTGTAATTTTCGCCAAAGGAAAGCCAAAAATTCAAGAAAACATCCACAGATTAAAAGAAGCCTGGCAAAAACCATTTAAGAATTTTTAATATGAAACCGAAGGTTTTAATTTTATACGGATATGGAATAAATTGTGACAATGAAACCCGATATGGATTTAGTTTAGCGGGAGCGGACGCCAAAAAAGTTCATGTAAGCGAGTTAATTAGCGGAGAGCAGAAACTTAAAGATTATCAAATCTTGGCCATTCCTGGTGGTTTCTCTTTCGGCGATGATATTGGAGCCGGAAAAGTTTTAGCAACCAAAATTAAATCCAATTTAGCAGAAGAATTTTCAGGATTCACAAAAGCAGGACGATTAATTATCGGAATTTGTAATGGTTTTCAGGTAATGGTAAAATTGGGAATTCTCCCGGGATTTGATAAGAATTATGACAGACAAGATGTAACCTTGACTTTTAATGATTCTGGCAGATTCGAAGATAGATGGGTCTATCTTAAAATAAACCAGAAATCTCCTTGCGTTTGGACGAGAGGAATTGATAATATTTACTTACCAATCAGACATGGCGAGGGAAAGTTTATTTCAGGAAACGAAGAAATTAGAGAGAGGTTGATTAAACAGAATCAAATCGTTGCCCAATATGTCGACGATAAGGGAAACTTAGCTGACTACCCTTGGAATCCTAATGGTTCAGAATTAAATGTTGCTGGAGTTTGTGATGAAACGGGGAGAATATTTGGTTTGATGCCTCATCCCGAAGCCTTTTTGTTTCCTCAGAATCACCCTCGTTGGACACGTGAAAGTATTCAGGAAGGTTCGGGATTAAAAGTTTTTGAAAATGCAATTAATTTTGCGAAAAAAGAGTTATGAATTACAAAAAATTTATTGAAGAAAAAATCAAAGAAATTAGAAAAACTGTTGGTCGAGAAAAAGCAATTAGTGTTTTGTCGGGAGGGGTTGACAGTTCAACGGTGACCGTCTTAGGATATAGGGCTATAGGTAATCAATTAAAAACTGTTTTTATAGAGAATGGTTTAATGAGGGAAAATGAACCAGAGAATATTGTGAAAACTTTTAAAAAACTTAATATAAAAGTTGAGGTAATAAACGCCAAAGATAAATTCTTTAGAGTTCTAAAAGGAAAAACCGACCCCGAAGAAAAAAGAAAAGCAATTACTGAGGTTTTTTATAAAGATGTTTTCAAAAACATTGTTAGAAAAAATAAAATCAACTTTTTGTTACAAGGAACAATTTTAACTGATATCGAAGAAACCGTTGCTGGCGTTAAAAAACAACACAATGTTTTAGCTCAAATTGGTATTAATCCTCAAAAAGAATTTGGCTATCAGATTATTGAGCCTTTAATTGAACTTCGAAAAGATGGGGTGAGAAAAGTCGCCAAACTTCTCGGCTTACCTGAAGAAATTCATCAGAGAATTCCCTTTCCCGGACCAGCTTTAGCCGCTAGAGTAATTGGTGAAGTAACTCCTGAGAAAATTGCTATTGTTAAAAAAGCAACTGCCGTCGTTGAGAAGGAACTAAAAACCTCTGGTGCCTTTCAATATTTTCCAGTCTTGATGGAAGATAAAGCCACTGGCATCAGGAATAATAAAAGAGAATTTGGCAACATCATCATCATTAGATGTGTTGAGAGTACTGATGCAAGAAAAGCCAAACCAACCAAGCTTCCTTGGAAAGTTTTAGAAAAAATTACTAAAAGATTAACTACAGAAATTCCCGGAGTAAATAGGGTTTGTTATGATTTAACTCCCAAACCGCCAGCAACAATAGAATATATCTAAAAATATGAGTTCCATTACTATCATTCTTGGTTCTATTTCAGATAAAGCCATCTTTGACACATGTAAGGCGGTTTTGGATGAATTTGGGATGGAATATGAGCTGAAAATAGCTTCGGCTCACAGAACGCCGGAAAAAGTTAGAGAAATTGTTAAAAATTCCGAAACCGATGTTTTCATTGCCATTGCCGGATTATCAGCTGCTTTGCCTGGTTTGATAGCGGCAGAAACAACAAAGCCGGTGATTGGAGTACCAGTGAAATCGAAACTCGGTGGGTTAGATGCCTTACTTTCCATTGTTCAAATGCCACCTGGCATCCCGGTAGCCTCGGTTGGTATTGATAGGGGAGAAAATGCTGCTTTATTAGCAATTGAAATTTTAGCCTTAAAAGATGAAGACTTAAAAGTGAAATTAGAAAATTACCGAAAAAAATTGAAAGAAAAAATTGAAGAAAATAATAAAGAAGCCCAAGGCTGGTAAATTTAATTATAAGATTTAATTAGAGTTATTATGGTAAAAGATACTCAATCTAGGTTTAGAAAAGAACACATAATTTTTGAAATGTTTTTGGCTAATACAACTCAAAAAAAAGAAGCAACCAAGACATTCATTGATCTTTCAAAAAAGTTTAAAAATAAAGAAATTAAAATTTTAGACATTGGAGCAGGATCTGGTGTAGGAGTTATTGAATTTTTAAGAGAATTAAATAAAGATAAGAAATTTAAGAATAAATTCCAATATTTCTACCTCGATCCATCAAAAGAAGAATACAATGTATTTCTTAAAAAAATTAACAGTTATGATTTAGGAAAATATGTAAAAGATTGCTGCCTTGTTAAATGGGAGGATTTTAATAAGGAAATAAAATTCGATTTTATAATTTCATCACATGCCTGGTATTATATTAAAAGCTGGAAAAAAATGCTCAAGAAAGTATATGATTATCTGTACAAAGGTGGCATAGCTTGTATAACTATACAATCCAAGGAAAGTGATAATTTTAAATTCAGAAAATTTTTCTTTCCAAAAATTGGCTACGGTGAATATGAGGAAAGCGGCGACAAAATTTGTTCCACATTGGATAAACTTAAAATTAGTTATTCGCACAAAATAATTACCTCTATAACTAATATGACTTCCTGTATTAAAAATAATAAGCCTATCAATAAAGAAGGGGAAAGATTATTGTCGTTTCTTTTGAGAACAAATTATAGTAAATTATCTGATGAAATTAAAAGTGAAATAAATCAATATTTAAAAACTCACACTTCTAAAATAGATGCTAATAAAGTTTTTAAGTTTAGGGATAGTTACATTATAATTCATAAAACTTAAATAATGACTTAAAGATATTATGGCTATTCATCCGAT
>CAZWDF010000022.1:0-2663 GCA_964632335.1 uncultured Candidatus Saccharibacteria bacterium
TCTAAAAGTTTTGGTATTCCTTTAACTGGAGTATATTTTGTTAGATTATCTCGGATAGCTTTTATCCCCGCTTCTTTAACATTTTCTGGAGTTGGAAAATCTGGTTCACCAGCGCTGAAGTTATAAATCTTTATTCCTTCTGCCTGAAGTCTCTTAGCTTTTCCATCAATTGCCATAGTTGCTGATGGTTTAACAAATTGGGAAAGAACAAATTTTCTCATTACGACCTCCTTATTGAATATTCTTTCTTCCAGATGGATTTTTTATCTTACCAAATTAAATGAATGAAGTCAATTTCCAAAAAAACTGAGCCGGTTTTGATACGGGGCTCAGTGAATTTTGTGCCCCCACCCTGATTCGGACAGGGACTTACTGCTTAAAAGGCAGTTACTCTACCATTGAGTTATGGGGGCGAGTATCATTTACTACAGGTCTTCTTTCCTTAATTGTTCAAGTAATTCTTTTTGCTTTTTCGTTAATTTCTTTGGCGTTTTAATAACTAATTCTATATATAAATTTCCTCCGCCATAGCCTGAAAAATGAGGAATGCCTTTTCCAGAAATTTTTAAAATTTTCCCAGATTCGGTGCCAGCCGGAACGGTCAGTAAGATTTTCTTTCCCTCGAGAGTCGCTACCTCAACTCCGTCGCCCAAAGCTGCCTGAGAAAAGGAAATAGGTAAGGAAACATATAAATCGTCACCTTTTCTTTTGAAAATCGGGTGGTGTTTAACGGAAATCCGACAATATAAATCCCCGGATTTTCCTCCCCTTCTCCCCGCTTCACCTGCTTTCTCAACTTTTATCACTTGATTAGTGTCTACTCCGGCCGGTATCCAGATTTTAATTTTTTCTTCTGCTTTTACTCTCCCTTCTCCTCGACAAACATTGCAGGGTTTTTCTGGCCGATAACCTTCTCCGCCGCATTCAGGACAGACGGCGTACCTGGTAAATGAACCGAAAAACGTTTTTTTAATTTGTTGAACCTCGCCCGTGCCTCGGCAAGAAAAACACTCTTTAACTTTTGTTCCAGGTTCGGAGCCTAAACCCTGGCAGCGAGAACACTGAACGTATTTAAATAAAGAGATTTCCTTGGCTTCGCTCTTCAAAGTGTCTTCCAAAGATATTTCGACATCAACTTCAATATCCCTTCCCCTTTTTAAATCTTTTTTTCTTTTAGGCTGTCCAAAACCAAACATTTCCTCCATCATCTCTCCTAAATCTCCGAATTCAGAATCAAAATCAATATCCGGCCTCCCCCAAGCCCACTGGAAATCCCAGCCTTCGGCTGGTCCGCCGGAGGCGGAAAATCCTGGTGCACCCTCGGAAACCCGACCAAATCTATCATACTGAGTTCTCTTCTCTTTATCAGAAAGAGTCTGATAGGCTTCATTTATTTCCTTGAATTTTTTCTCCTCTCCACCCTTATCCGGATGATATTTGTGAGCCAGTTTATAATAGGCCTTTTTAATTTCATCCGGGGAAGCATCTCGAGAAACGCCTAAAATTTGATAATAATCCTTTGCCATAGTTAATAAGCCCAGCTTGCCGAGCGATTACTTTTCTTTGTATTCGCCTTCTTCGGCTTTGGGTTCTTCTCCTCCAGGTTTTTTCTCCTGAGTTGCCTGATACATTTCCGCGCCAACTTTTTGAATTGCCGAAGATAATTCTTGAGTTTTATTTTTTATCTCCTCTATATTATCACCATCTTTGACTTTTTTCAAAGCTTCGATTCTGTCAGTAATCTCTTTTTTAGTTTCGACCGAAACCTTATCTCCGGCCTCTCTCAAAGTTTTCTCAGTAGTATAAACTAAATTATCAGCCAAGTTCTTGGCTTCAACTAAATCTCGCCTTCTTTTATCCTCTTCGGCATGTAATTCAGCTTCTCTCTTCATTTTCTCCACCTCTTCTTTTGAAAGACCGACGGAGCCTTCAATCCTAATCGACTGAGAACGTTGGGTGGCTTTATCTTTGGCTTTTACCGTCACAATTCCATTGGCATCAACATCAAAAGCCACTTCAACCTGAGGAATTCCCCGAGGAGCGGGCGGAATCCCATCCAGAATAAATCTGCCGAGAGACCTATTGCCGGCAACCATTGGTCTTTCTCCTTGTAAGACGTTAATCTCAACCGAGGTCTGACCATCAGCGGCAGTTGAGAAAATCTGGGTTTTGGCAGTAGGAACGGTGGTATTTTTTGAAATCATCTGGGTATTAATGCCCCCTAAGGTTTCAATTCCGAGCGATAATGGCAAAACATCCAATAAGAGAACACTTTTAATTTCTCCTTCTGGTGCTCTTCCTTCCTCCTGTGCTCTTAAAATCTCTGCTTGAATTGCTGCTCCCGTTGCCACCACCTCTTCGGGATTAATCGATTTATTAGGTTCTTTGCCAAAAAAGTTTTGGACTTGCTCCCTAACAGCAGGCATTAAAGTTGTCCCGCCAACCAAAACAACTTCATTAATATCCTGTTTTGAAAGTTTGGCTTCTCCCAAGGTTTTTTCCACTCTCTCGATTGATTTTTCAATTAAATCGCGAGCTAAATTTTCAAATTTGGCTCGGTTGATTTTGTAATATAAATGTTTAGGTCCAGCCGAATCAGCCGAAATGAAAGGAAGGTTAATCTCTGTCTCCAAAGTGCTCGACAATTCAATTTTTGCTTTTTC
>CAZWDF010000022.1:2673-13367 GCA_964632335.1 uncultured Candidatus Saccharibacteria bacterium
TCTCTGCAAAGCCAAAGGATCTTTTGACAAATCAATTCCTTGTTCTTTTTTAAACTGCTCGATGAGCCAGTTGATTATTCTCTGGTCAAAATCTTCTCCGCCCAAATGGGCCTCACCTCCGGTAGCCAAAACTTCAACCGTATCAGGGGCAACATTTAAAACTGTCACGTCGAAGGTTCCCCCGCCAAAATCATAAACAACCACCTTTTCTGCTTTTTTCCTGCCAAATCCATAAGCCAGAGCTGCCGCCGTCGGCTCATTGATTATTCTCAAAACATTAAATCCAGCAATCTCACCAGCTGTTTTTGTTGCCTTTCTCTGAGAATCGTCAAAATTAGCCGGACAGGTGATGACGGCTGCCTCCGTTTTCTCGCCCAATTTTTCCTCGGCATCCGATTTGAGCTTTTGTAAAATCATCGAAGAAATCTCAATCGGGGTATACCATCCGCCAGCTGGCGGATCTCCCATTTTTATCTCAACCCCACCATCGCTTCTTTCTCTGGTTTCATAGGGTAAACGTTTTAGCTCTTTTTGGACCTCGGGGTCTGAAAATCTTCTACCAATAAATCTTTTGACTGCGGAAATGGTATTTTTTGGATTGGTGACTGCCTGTCTTTTGGCCAAATCTCCAACTAATCTTTCTCCGTTTTTTGCCAAAGCGACAATCGAGGGTATCAAAATCGAACCCTCTCGACTTTCTAAACATTTTGGCTCACCATTGATAATGGAAGCCATTTTTGAAATTGATGTACCTAGGTCAATGCCTAATACTTTTGCCATAGTTTTATTAAATTAAATTTATTTTTAAGACCTTTTAATTTTTATTTTTTTAAAATTATAATGCGACTATTCTACTACCTTCAGGAATATCTGCTGATTTTATATCTTGAATAATACCAACTTTTTTTGCTTCCTCTGCATTTTTTGTCTTGGTTCTAAAAAACATCTCAATAATTTCTTCTTCTTTTAATTTAGTCCTTTCTGAAATTATATTTGCGATACTTTTTTGATCTCTTTCAATTATTGCTAATTTTTCTCTTAACTCTTTTTCCTCTAATCTTTGTGGCTGGACAATATCAAATCCAACACCATGGAAAAGAAAAGAAGAATTAGAATTGCAATATCTTTCATCCGATGAAAGAAAAACAACATTTGCAATAGAGTCGATAATGCCAATATTGTGCATTATAATCTTAGCGGGAAGGGCTCTTATAAAATTATGTAACACCACACCGTCGTTAACACTTCCTCCAGGTGAAGAGATTAAAAAATAAAATTCTTTTTCGCCTCTATTAATTTGATCTGTTAAAAAGTTCATCAAAATTTGAGATGTTTGCGGATTTATTGGAGAAGAAAATTTTACATATATCATATTTTTATAAAAACTTTTTATTTAACGACTTCTTACCCCAGCACCAGAGCATAGTTCGGTGCGGGGTTTCGAATCACTTCGTGATTCTCACTTTAGCGGGACGCAGAAGCCTGCCGTTTATTCTATAACCTTTTTGGATTTCTTCAATTATCACTCCTGATTTTATTTCCTTGCCCGCCGTAGCATTGGCGAAGGCGGGTTCAATTTCCTCCATCACCTCATGAAGGTTAGGGTCGAAAGCTTCGCCTACTGCTTTAATCTCCTCAACCCCCTGATTTTTTAAAAATTCTAAAATCTGATTTTTTATCTGCAAAATTCCTTTAACATTAACATCTGTTTTTAGATTCTCTGGCAGTTTCTTTTCAGCTATCTCAAAATTATCTAAAATTGGCAAAATTTTTAAAATCAATCCTACATCAGCATATTTTAAAATTTCTTCAATCCTTTCTATTTCTTCTTTTTTATAATTCAGGAAATCTGCCCTCGCCCTCTGCCAACCAGCCAGGTATTCCTCTTTTAATTTCTGGCATTCCTCTAATTTTTTCTTTAATTCTTCAATTTCCTTTTCCATATTATAACCTCTCCAATAATTTTGTTAAATAATTTAGTGAATTAATATTTCTATCATAATCCATTCTTTTAGGACCGGCTATTGCTAAAACTCCTTTTTCTTTATCGGGGAAATGACAACTGGAAATAATTATACTAAATTCTTTTGCTTTAGAAAAAGGATTTTCTTTTCCAATATAAACCTTAATCTCAGAGTTAATCTTAATATCTTCAATTTCCTTTTCAAAATGTTTAATCACGTCAGCAAAGTCAGTAATAACTTTTGTTTCCTTAAATTCTGGCTTTCCAAGAACATCTTCCCAACCTTCCTTCCAAAAAAGATCTTCATCGAATAAATAACCTAAGGCTAAGTTTGATGAAAACGAGGCTAAATTTTTGGTTAGGGATTGGAGAAATCGAACCCTGTCCCCTATTTCTCTTTCAATTAAATCTTCTACTTTTAAAATATCTTTTTCTTTTGGGAATCCTTTTTCAAATAAATTATCAACAAAAAATCGATATCCCTTATCTGTTGGCACTCTGCCTGCCGAGGTATGGGGCTGATATAAAAAACCGGTATCAGTAAGTTTTTGCATTTCAATTCTGATAGTCGCCGGGCAAATTCCAAAATCATATTTTTTTTCAAGTGATTGAGAACTAACCGGCTGAGCCGAATCAATATATTCTCGAACTATAGTATTTAGAATTTTTTCTTGGCGCTCAGATGTCTTCATATGCCGAATCTTTAGATGAGGCGGGAGAAGAGTCGCTGCTCTTCGACCTCATATTTACCATTATACCAAACCAAAATCAGCAGTCAAGACCTCTGAGTGATAATCTTATTGTAGATAACAAATCTTAAAATCACAAATATCTAATCCTACTTTCTAATATTGCAAAGCGGCCTCAAGAAGAGGCCGCTCCTTAAAGATAGCACTTCGTTATTTCCTCAAGAACCAAGTACCGATTTTTTCTTTTCCCTCCACTATCCTAGTAATAATGTCGTTTTCAAATCCGCTGGCAATGACACAGATGTGACCCTCTGCTTGAACCATTTGGGCAGCTTGGATTTTTTTCCTCATTCCGTCAGTAAAAGCCGTTTCTAGAATCTCCGGGGTTACCTCTTTTACTTCCGGGGTGAACTTACTCCCGGGTTTATCTGGAGAACCATCCCAAAGACCAGATACGTTAGTGAGGATTATGAGCAAATCAGCCCTAATCAGATTGGTTATCATGGCAGATAAAGGATCGTTGTCACCAAAAACTCCCATAGTAATCAATTCGGTATCAGCGCAGCCATCATTAAAATTTACGACAGTGACTTCTTTGTATCGAAAACCTCTTAGAAGGTTAGTTGCAATAAATTCGGCATTTTCCTTAAGGCCTGTGTAGGTATAAAGCGCCTGAGCTACCTCAATTCCCAACTTTCCAAACTGTTTGGAATAAAATTCCATCAGCTTGACTTGACCCCTCATTGCCGCCCGTGATTTATCGATCATATCATCTTCGGCTCGATCCAATTTTCGCCCAGAAGCTACTGCGCCTGAACTGACAAAGATTAGCTGGTGGCCTTTGAGAATAAGCTCAGCCATCTGCCGGACCAGGGACTGCACTACCGCCTTATTCAATCCACCCATCTTAACTAAAGTCTCACTTCCTACTTTTATCACGATTCTCATCTTTTCCCTCCTTAAAATATTGCCTATAAGTTAAAGTGCACTTGTTTTTTCTCCCTATTTTTCACCTTCAGGGAGAGTAAGATTTTATATCATAGCGCCTTATTAGAAATTTGTCAAATTAATTATGGGGGTTCTATTTATTGATTTCTTTAATTTTGCTAAAATAGTTTAATATGCCCGGGAGTGAAAATTCGACTACTGCCGGGCAGCAATATAAAATTTATTTTAGTCGAATTTTTACTACTGGGTATGCGGAATATCATTGAGTATAAAAATTTAATCTGGGTGGATATTATTAAACCGACTAAAGGCGATATTAGATATTTACAACAAGAATTTAAACTCCACCCCCTATCACTGAAAAACATTATTCCCTCCATTAGACATCCTGACTTTGATATCTTCCATGATTATATTTCCATAATTCTGCATTATCCCCGCAATGAAGAAGGCGGCGATGTGGAAATCCACGAGCTCGATATCATTGTCGGAAAAAATTATCTTGTTACCAACCATTATACATCGATTAGACCGTTAAATTCCCTCTTAAAAGAATGTATAAAATCGGAGGAGTCAAAAGAAGAGTATATGGGAAAAGGAAGCGGACATCTTTTGGTTTTTATTTTAAATAAGTTCCTGAAAAGAATTTTAGAAAAAACGGACAAGATAAGTGAGGATCTCTATTCCGCCGAAAAAGAAATTTTTGTGGGAGAGGAATTAGAAATGGTTAAAAAAATCGCCTATCTTAAAAGAAGAATTATAAGCTTTTGGAGAGCCACCGAGCCGCAAGGAGAAGTTTTCTATTCTTTGAAAGCAATTGGCCCAACTTTCTTTGGGCAAGAATACAGACACTATTTTTCTGATCTCTTTCGGATATACAAACGAATTGATAACTCTCTAAGAACTTATAAAGAAACAATTAAATCTCTTGAAGAAACAAACCACAGTATGGTTAATCTGAAAAGGAATGAGATAATTAAAATTCTGACTATTTTCTCGGTAATCTTGATGCCGCTTACTTTATTGGCGAGTGTCTGGGGTATGAATACGAATTTTCTTCCTTTTAAAGAAAGTGTTTTTGATTTTTGGCTAATTGTTGGATTAATGTTGATTATTTCCTCGGGGATGCTCTTATATTTCAGAATGAAAAAATGGCTCTAACAAACCGCGTCACCAATATTATTGCTTTTTTACTTTTGATTTTTATGTTTGTCCTGGCTGTTTTTAGTATGAAAGACGATTCCGTCACCATGGATGAATTGGCTCATTTGCCAGCAGGTTATTCCTATTTGACCCAAAAAGATATGCGGTTAAATCCTGAACATCCGCCACTGATGAAAGACTTGGCAGCTATTCCCTTACTTTTTATCAAAGATATAAATTTCCCATCGGAGATAGGAGCCTGGAAAGAAGATATCAATGGTCAATGGGCTTTTGGATTTAATTTTCTTTATCAGAGCGGTAACCCGGTAGACAAAATGATTTTCTGGGGCCGAATCCCAATGATTTTGATTTTAATTTTACTTGGATTTTACATTTTTAAATGGACAAAAGAGCTTTTTGGTCAAAGAACTGCTCTCCTTGCTCTATTTTTATTTTCCTTTTCGCCAACTTTTTTGGCCCACGGAAGATTGGTCACCACTGACGTCGGAGCAGCAGCCGGAGTATTTATTGCCACTTATTATTTTATTAAGGCATTTCAACAACCTATTAAGAAAAATATTATTCTGGCTGGAATTGCTTTTGGTTTAGCTGAACTTTGTAAATTCTCGGTAATCCTTTTAGTTCCCCTTTTTGCTATTTTAGCTTTAGCATGGTGGTTGGTTAAGTTGGGAACCTGGCGGAAAGCACTCAAAATATTTATTTTAGTAATGCTAATTGGTTATATTTTAATCTGGCCAATCTATCAATATCATGTTTGGAACTATCCCGCAGAAAGGCAAGTCAGAGATGCCGGAGTTGCTCTTTCTGATTATCCCGATTTAATTAAAAAACCAATATTATTCGCAGCCGATAAGCCAATCTTAAGGCCTTATGCTCAGTACTTAACCGGGCTTTTTATGGTTTTCCATCGGGCGGCCTTTGGCAATACCACTTATTTTTTGGGCGAGGTCTCGAATTTGGGCTGGAAAAATTATTTCCCAGTAGTCTATTCAGTAAAAGAACCGTTGGCTTTTCACATTTTAACTTTAATTGCTCTTTTATATGCGGCCTTTTTGATCAAAAAACCCCCGCACCAGAAACTTCGTTTCGGTGCGGGACTAGTCCAGCACCGAGCTTTGCTCTGGTGCTGGGCATTTTGGCAAAATACTTTTCAAAGAACGAGAAGCTGGATAAAAAATCATTTCCCCGAATTCTCCATGCTTAGCTTTATCGGTCTTTATTGGACAGTCTCTTTAGTCAGCAGTCTCAATATTGGAGTCCGTCATTTATTGCCGGTTTTTCCTTTCACAATTTTATTAGTTAGTGGAATAATAGGAAATTTAATAAAATCACCATTTTTGAAGTTAAAACTTACTATTTTGGGAATTTTGATCCTGTGGCAAGCAGTTTCAGTAATTTCTATTTATCCCCATTTTCTTGCTTATTTTAATGAATTGGCAGGAGGCCCGAGCCAGGGTTACATCTATACTGTTGATTCTAATCTCGACTGGGGTCAAGATTTAAAACGGCTGGCGCAATGGGCAGATAAAAACCTGCCTGCCGGCAGGCAGGTCTATGTCGATTATTTTGGCGGCGGCAACTCTCAGTACTATCTAAAAGAAAAATATGCCCCCTGGTGGGGACAAAGAAATCCAGAAGAATTTCCTAAAGGAAATTATCTGGCGGTATCGGCAACCTTTTTGCAGGGAGGTAGGGGCGAGCCGGCTCCCGGCTTCAACCAGCCAACCGGTTATTATCGATGGTTAAATAAATACACGCCCGTAACAAAAATCGGCTACTCAATATTTGTCTACCGTATCGATTAACCGAGCCACAGCGAAGGGTGGAAAAGAGGATTTATCCTCTTCGACTAGTCTCGGTATTTAAAAGGAGCTAAGTTTCCAAATCGCAAATCAATATATTCTAAATCCTCTCTTCTTTCAAGAGGAATTTCTTTTTCTAAAACCGCCCCGAGCTTTGTTAATTGCCAGTTGATATCTCCTTCTAAATTAAAATAAATCTCCCAACCTTCAGAGGTTTTAACATTTAGTCTTTCTTCCGAAACAACTAAAATTTCTGGAGATTCAATCTTTAAGTCCGTTTTTAGTTTAAATTCAATTTCTAAAATTTTAGATAATAATTCTTTTTCAATTACTTTTTCTCCTAATTTTAATTCTTTCGTCGCATCTAAATTTCGAGTGATTATTTGTTGAGGTTTAACATCAACAACCTGTTCAAAAATTATTCCTTCTCGGTCAATAAAAAAGATGTTTTCATTTTGAAGAAAAATTGCTACCGGCTTTCTCTCTTCAATTTCGATTAACATCGTATCGGGAAAACTCCTTTTCAAATTTACTTTAGCCAGCTGAGGAAATTCTTCTAAAACCATTTCATTTATTTCCTTTAAATTAATCAAGAAAATACTTTTTGAAGGCCAAAATAAAAATTTTTGTTCAACTTCTTTTTCTATCACATTTCGGATATCTTCAATAGAAACTTTTTGCTTGTCCGCCGAAGCCTCGGCGAAGGCGGAATTCCCGGAAATTTTAATTTCTTTAATTTGGAAGAAAGCGGAAAAACAAATCAAATAGAAAATTCCAATAATTACTACAAAAATTAAAATTCCGAGCCAAAAAAATCGATTGCGAAAAATCGGTTTTTTCTTTTTAACTCGATATGGCTTTCGATACTTCTTCATAGCCCTCTTTTTGTTCTCCTGAGTTTTTCAAAAAGAAAAGTCAGCCAATATTTTTTGGACGCCACCCACCCGCCACCCATTGGAAAATCCTGAGTTTTAACATATTCATATGGTTTTCCACCAAAGCCCATCTTAAAAAGAGTCGGTCCTGCCCAAGGATGTTTGGGATTTTCTTCTGGATTAACGTATCCCCAAAAATCATACAAAATACAGCCTCTTTTTTTGGCTTCTTTTATTACTTCCCACAAGAGATAATAAGCTATTGGAATTTTGTGATATTGAGGAAACAAGGCGGCATGATGATAAAAACCAATATTTGACCAAAAAAGAACAAAAGCTCCCGCTACAACCTCTCCTTTGTACTTACCAAAAAATAAGGAAATCTGATTATCAGACTGGAAAGCTAAAAATTCGTTTTTTAAATATTTTAAAGAAAAGGGAATGAAATGCTGCAATTTAACAACTTCTTGCTGAAGTTTATCAAAAATATCAATATCTTCGATTTTTTGGCTCTGAAAAATTTCAATATCTTTGTTTTTTTCTGCCTGGCGAATTAAATAGCGAGTGGTTTTTCGCATCTGCACGATGAGCTCCTTTTCCGATGGTCTAATGTCTAATTTCCAACTGGCTTCGGGGTGCATGTGAATTGGCGCTAATCTAAATCCCAGTTTTTTGAAAATTTCCTCATTTTCATTGCTTCTTTCTAAAATTGGACTTATCCTAATAAAATCTACTTTTTCTTCCTTGGCAATCTTTTTTAACTCTTCTAATAGTATTTTTAGTATTTCATATTTGAAATTTGGCTTGTCCGCCGTAGCCTTGGCGAAGGCGGGCCCGTGAGGGACAAGCAGAAACGTTCCCCTTCTGGCAACCGTTTTCACCACTAAAGCAACCGAAACTAATTCATTATTTTCAAAAATTCCCATTCTCCAAATTTTTCCGCCCGAGGCAGATCCCATCATTCTATTAAACTCTCCCCAATTCCAAGAACTCAAAAAAGTCTTTTCCGTACATTCCAGAAGAAAATTCTCCCAAATATTTTTATCTTTTATCTCCTTAATATTCATGTTTTTTCCTTGAAGGACGGTGGGTGGGTTGGAGTCCATATGACTTAAGGAAATTTACAATTATTTTAGCTTCTTTTTCTGAAATATTAATGTGGGTTGGTAAATTTAAGGTTGTTTTAGATAGCGTTTCGGCTTTTGGGCAACTGCCTGGAACATACTGCATTTTTTCTAATTTTGTGTCGTGAGGGGCAATAACCTTATCATACCAATCCCCTATTAGAATGTTTTTTGACCAAGCTTTTTTAATTAGTCGATGAGCTTCGCTCATCTCCACCTTCGCTTCGTTTGCTACGCTCTCTCCGCTCGGTATTTGATGAGCTTTTGAATATCTAATTGTAAATCTTAAAAAAATATGTTTTCTATCATTGGGGCTTGGTGGCAATTCAAAGACGCTTAACTCTTTTAGTTTATTGTAGTAAAAATCGGCTATTTCTTTTCGATGATTATTGAATTTTTCTAATTTTTTAAACTGATTTAGAGCTAACTTAGATAGGGCATTCGGAAGACATTTCGGAAAATAACCAGGTTTTTTGCCTCTTTTTTCTTTCCAATGGACAGCTTTTGATAATATCTTGAACCATTGAAAACAGCTTAAAGCCGTTTTTCCTAACCTAAAAAAAGAATAGGTTGGCAAAATAAAATAATTCATTAAAATCGGATGCAATAATTGCTGGAAAATCCAAAAATAAGACGGGTAGCCAATTCCATTTTGAAAATCTCTAATTTTTTTCGCCAAGGTATCGTCGTTAGTGACTGCTATTCCACCATAAACCGAGGAAATTATTTTATCGCGGGAAAAACTTAAAAACGCTGTCTTACCAAAAGTGCCAACTTTTTTTCCTTTGTACTCCGCCCCTAGAGAATGGGCGCAATCTTCAATCAGAATTAAATTATTTTTTTGGCAAATTTCTAAAATCTCATCTAAGTCAGCTGGTAAACCAAAAGTGTGTTGAACCATCACTACCTTACTCCTTTGAGTAATCTTTCTTTTTAAATCTGCGACATCAATATTAAAAGTCTTCTTATCACAATCAAGATAAACAGGTTTAAATCCTGCCCATAAAATTGGATTAGCTGCCGCATTACAGGTGAATGCCTGTAGCAAAACTTCATCGCCTTCTCTCAAATTAAAACATTTTAAAATCGCCAAGAAAGCCGACCTCCCACTATTAAAAGAAACTGCATATTTTACTCCCAAATACTTTTTAACTTCCTCTTCCAGTCGCGGAGAACAGTTCTCCGCGGACTCTTTTTTCCAGAGCCGGGGTTGGAAAAACAATTTTAAAGCCAACCGAACGTCATCTTTTTCAGTATTTGGCGACAAAGATATTGAAATTGGGCGAAATAAACTCATGATTAGAACTATTCAACTAATAAACTAACTAACTGACTTGGTACCCTGCTTTCCAAAAGAATTAGATCGCCGGGATTACAAAAACTTTTTAATTTTTCAAAAATTTCTTTTGGGTTTTCAATAAACAAAGCTTTGTCGCCGGCCCCTTCTTGAATTTCTTCAAATCTGTCTTTAGTCGTGATAATAGCTAGGTCGCAAACTTCGCCGATTTTTTGACCGATTCTTTTATGAACTTCTTTTGAAGCCCTTCCTAATTCAATAAGACATGACATCACTATTATTTTTTTTTCGGACCAAATTTTTAAGTATTCTAAATGAGAAATTACCCCGTCAGGATTTGCCGAGTAAGTGGCGTCAATTATATTTAAGCCGTTTATCCCCTTTTTAAGTTGGAATCCTGATTGCCAACTTTCGATTTTCTGACAGGCTTTTGAGATTTCTTCAAGAGTCATTCCTAATTCCCTAGCGCAAATAACTGCCGCTAAGACATTTGAAATATTCTGGAAGCCCATTAAATTAACTTTGAAATCAGCTATCTCATCCCGAAGGGCGACCCTAAAAGTTATAAAATCTTTTTCGGCTCGAACGTTATAAGCCAAAATATCTAATGGCAATCCTGAGATTGAAGATTGGAGACCATAAACTCTTTTTTTAATCAATGTTCTTTTGTAAAGCTCAAAACAGTATTCATTATCGCCATTAAAAATTGCCAAACCATCTTCTGGCAACGATTCAATTAGTTCATACTTTCCTTTTACAATATTTTCTTGGCTCCCAAAAGTTGCCATATGTTGCTCATTTATCCCGGTTAGAATTCCAACTTTCGGTTTAG
>CAZWDF010000023.1:0-630 GCA_964632335.1 uncultured Candidatus Saccharibacteria bacterium
ACTTCCCCAACAAATATTTTTTGGCAATTTATTTCGCCACTAATGGCTCCTTCTCCTAAGTAGAAGACTCCAAAGATTTTAGCCTCTTTAAAATTTAAATTACCAAAAATTACCGTTTTGTTAAAGTAAGCATTGCCTAAAATTTTTGCGTTTTCAAAATTAAGCCCAACTTTTATTATCTTTCCCGAAAGATTAACCTCCTGGATTACCTTATTAGTAAAAGATGCCTCCCTATTTTTCGTCTCAGCCATTCTTATCTCTTTTTCAATATCTTCTTGGCCTATCACTCTTTTTTGGAATTCAACCATATTAATTAACTTTAAGAAATATATGATTACTCTATTATAAAAAATTTTTTTGAAAATGAAAAGGTCAAATATTGACTTTTCCCGTAAGGTTGTTAAGATAAAAAAAGCAAATCAATTAAGGAGGTGATGTACCTTGAAAACTGAATACAGCTCGGATGAAACAATTACTCATTTCTCTCAGCGAAAATTGAAAAAGGCAGCGGAAAAAACTAAAAAAGAGATTGATAAAATCAACAAAGATAAAAATAATTCGTTGGATTTATGGTATTTTTTGAAAAGAGAGGACTTGGCAGTAATTAAGTGGGGGCAAAATTTGACTGTA
>CAZWDF010000023.1:640-12663 GCA_964632335.1 uncultured Candidatus Saccharibacteria bacterium
AAAAGGGGTTATATATAGGGCATTCAGTACCTCTTCAGGCCTGATTACATGCCAGGTTTCATTCGACAAAAAGAAGAGTTACGGCTCTTTCAGGAAAGATTTCGGAAAGCTTATTTCCGGAGGCAGCTGGCTGGCTGGTAAATTTGAGATAATCCCCGCTGAAGATTCAGAGAATCTCCGGTTACGATTAAAAAAATATGGAATAGAACTGGAAAATTTTTTTAGTCGAAAACCGTCACTTTCCCATTTAAAATCTTTAGTTAGTTTTTTAAAGCAGGTTGACCCAGAGCAAAGTCCAAATTTTATCGCAATAGAATTTCGAAATTTTCAGGCCTAGTTCATCTAGGCCTTTTTGTTTTTGGCATTGAATGATAAAATTTAATAACATTTAATTTTTATGAAACACCCGAATCTAACGGAGGAAAAAAAGTTGTGGAAAAAAGGGTATAAAAGAGTGGCTTGCTTAGATGAGGCAGGGAGAGGACCGCTTTCAGGACCGGTAGTAGCTGCCGCAGTTATGATAAAAATTCCAAATTTCAAATTTCAAATTCCAAAATCTTTAAAGGAAGTTAAAGATTCAAAACAATTAACGCCGAAAAAACGAGAGGAGTTTTACAGGGTTTTAACAAATCCGCCGGCTGGCGGACCGCAAATAGAATGGGGGATAGGCAGGGTTTCGGAAAAGGTGATTGATAAGATTAATATTTTGGAGGCCACTAAATTAGCAATGAAGCGGGCAATCAAAAGATTTAAAAGGAAGCCCGATTTTCTCATTTTGGATGGTAATTTTAAAATTAATTTGTCAATTCCTCAAAAATCAATTATAAAAGCTGATGAGAAAGTATTTTCTTGTGCTGCGGCATCGATTTTGGCTAAGGTTTGGAGAGATAGATTAATGCTGCGTTATCATAAAAAATATCCCCGATATGGTTTTGATAAACACAAAGGTTATCCAACTAAATACCATTTTAAAATGCTCAAAAAATATGGCCCCTGTGTAATTCACAGAAAATCCTTCAAACCAGTAGAGAAATTGTTAAATTGCTAAATTGTCAAATTGTTGAATTGCGAACTTGATTTTTTTAAAAAACAATGTAACAATGTAACAATGTAACGATTTAATTTTTATGGGCGGAGTACCTAAATGGAATAAAACAAGGTCAAGCGTAAATCAGCGCCGAATGCATATTTTTATTAAACCTTCGGCTTTAACTGCTTGTTTAAAATGCGGAAAACCGGTTTTACCTCATACGGCTTGTTTTAACTGTGGATATTATAAAGGGGTTGAAGTAATTGATGTTTTGAAAAAGCTAACCAAAAAAGAAAGAAAGAAAAGAGAAAAAGAAATGGCCGCCAAGGGAACAGAGGAAAAAGAAAAAGAAAAAGCAAAACCTTTAACTCTGGAGGAATTATCTAAGAGGTAATTTTCAATTGAAAATTTAGCTATGCCCCGTAGTAGAATTTCAAAAGCCCCTACGGGGCAGATAAAAATTTCGAAGAAATTTTATTTGAAATTTCACTACGGGGTATGTCATCAAGGCATTTATCAAGAAGTATCGCGATGCAAAGTTTATATGAGTGGGACTTTTCTGGCAAAAAAGGAGATTTAACTAAGATTGTTGAAAAAAACATTAAGGAATTTGGGCCGGGTTTGGAAGACGAAAGTTTTATCTGGCAATTAGTTACCGGCGTAGTTGAACACTTTCCTGAAATTGATAAAATTATTGCGACATCTGCTCCCGAATGGCCAATTGACCAGATTACCATTATTGATAGAAATGTTTTGAGGATTGGTCTTTATGAATTATTATTTGGTGATAAGGATGCGGTTCCGCCAAAAGTAGCCATAAATGAAGCCATTGAATTGGCTAAAAGCTTTGGCGGCGAGTCGTCGGGAAAATTTATCAACGGAGTATTGGGAACAGTCTATAAAGAAATCGGAAAATAACGCGATGCTAATATACTAATACATACTAATTATACGAATAGTTTAATCGATTATTAGTATCATTAGTATTAATTCGTATATTGGTATCGATTTTTATGAAGGATTTTTCACCATTTGAAAAAAAATTAGACCTTAAATTTAAAAATAAAGATTTACTTATTCAAGCCTTTTGTCATAGGTCCTACTTAAACGAAAACCCCGATTTTTATTTAGACCAAAACGAAAGATTAGAGTTTTTGGGCGATGCCATTTTAGAATTAATCGTGACTGAATATCTCTATCAGAAATATCCCGAAAAATCAGAGGGGGAATTAACCAATTGGCGGGCAGCTCTGGTCAACGCTAAACAGCTGGGAAGCCTCGCTAAAAGCTTAGGATTTAATGATTTTTTGTTATTATCCCACGGCGAAGCCAAGGAACTTGGCAAAGCCCGCCAATATATTTTGGCCAACACTTTTGAGGCCTTGGTTGGAGCAATCTATCTTGACTTGGGGTATGAGGCTTGCCAAAGTTTTATTGAAAAAAATTTGATTAAAAAACTGCCAGAAATTATCAAAAAAGGTCTTTTCAGAGATGCTAAATCTTGCTTTCAGGAAGAAGCCCAAGAAAAAGCAGGAATCACTCCTGCTTATAAGGTTTTGGAAGAATGGGGGCCAGACCACGCCAGACACTTTATTATCGGTATTTTTTTAGAAGAAGAATTGGTGGCTAAAGGAGAGGGCTCTTCAAAACAGGAAGCCGAGGAAACAGCAGCCAAAAACGCTTTAGAAACCAAACGTTGGTGATTGACTCTGGAACATTCCACATCGGAGAGGGGTCGGGAGAACCCTTCGGTTCTCCCGTCTAGCCTGCCTGCCGGCAGGCAGGGAAAAGATTAGAAACCGAGGGTTTCTAAAGAGCGGCAAAGCGCGTGCCGAAGGCAATAAATAATTCGCGCGTGCCGCGACAGATTAATTATTACCACTAATATGTTAGTTATAAGATTTTTTCGAACAGGTAAAAAAAATCAGCCTTCTTTTAAGATTGTTGTCACTGATAAAAGAGAATCTTCAACAACTGGTCGCTCTGTAGAAGAGGTCGGCTTTTGGAATCCTTTAACTAGGGAAAAAGTGTTGAGGCAAGAAAGAATTCAATATTGGCTCTCAGTTGGAGCCAAACCTTCTCCGTCAGTTTTTAATTTATTAGTTTCAGAAAAAATTGTTGAAGGAAAAAAGATTGATGTCCATAAAAAAGCGAAAGAGAAAAAAGAGAAAGCACCCGCTCCGGAAAAACCAGCCGAGAAAAAACCAGTTGAAGAAAAGCCAAAAGAAGAAAAACCCAAAGAAGAAAAACCCAAAGAAGAACCTAAAGTTGAGGCAAAGCCAGCAGAAGAGAAACCAAAAGAAAAACCAGCTGAACCAGAAAAACCTCAAGAAGCAAAAACCGAATAAAAATTATCTTCTATTTAATACTTTCTCCAGCCCCCACACCTAAACAGGCCGGGGGCTTTTGGACTTGACAATTTTAGAGTATATGCTATAATACAGGTGTAAGAGGAGAGAGTCAGCAAAAGCTGAAATTTTAATAATCTGACGCCACAGGCGGCTCTCTCTGGAGAGTCGCCTGTTGGTTTTAAAGGACAATACTGAACGACGAACTTTGAAAAAAGAATATGGAGTGGGGAGAAAATTGGAAGGAAACAGAGACCGGGTCTCTGCAAATTCTTTCTAGTTCTCTCCTCATTCGCGAGAAACTTGCGTGCCAGGGCTAGCCAAAAGGCTATGCCCGAAGAGAGGAGAGAGGAGGAATACAAATGGGAATCCTTTTATCATGGAAAGGGCTCCGCGAGTACGACACAATAAAATTCGTTGAGCCGGGAGAAGTGAAGGACATCTTGGCAACTGAGGATTTAGGGGAAATAGCTATTTCTGCCGAACTAAATTATGCACTGAGCCAAGAGTGTCCTAGCTGGGAATTGCTGTGGCCGGTTGCTTCAGGGACGAAGCTTGTAATATTGCTTGCGACGTTCCCCGAAGAGTCTAAATGACTTCCTATGGAGGGGGCTCAAAATGGTGATAGAGATCTTTCTTAGATCAAAATCCCTAGAGCCTCCTTCCTAAAAACCTATCTTTGAGCTCATAATCTATATTGTGGGCTGAAAGATGGGAAAGTTTAAATAAATCACTTCTTACTATTCTCTTCTTGGGAAGAGAGCCGGAATTCCGGTCAAAGTAAGAGGGTTCATTCTAAAAAAGAAGCTTCAATGAGTGACCTGCTGCTCACAAAGCAATTTGCGGGCAGAGGTGACTGATTAAAAGGAGGTGAATAGATAGATGATCATTGTTATCCGTGTCGGCTTGCATATATACTATGCAGCCAACGGGGTTGTCTTCTCCACTTTGGAGAAGGCAATGCAACTACTCGAAAAGTAGTTGTGCCCCAAACTGGCGGGCCGGAAGGCGCTGGCCGGGGTAGGAGAATCGTTGAAGGAGTATCACCATCCCTTTAACGCCTGGCAACAGAAAATTCTCCAATCCCTCAAGTTCAGGATAACTATCGTGGGTTTGAGAGATTAATAGTTCTTTGAAAAACCTTCATAGCGGCGAAGTGAGCATCAAAAAAACAGAGGTCCGACCTCTGTAAGCGGTGGTGCTCAGCTCGCCGCTATGAAATAATCCTCGTGTCGCTGAGGTTTGCGGTGGCACAAGGGGATTGGGTTCCTCCGAAACCCAATCAGTTGGTAGGAGAAAACCCCTTTAAATCTCAAAGAGCCAATTGTAATAAGGAGGGAATCTATGAAACGGTTTTTCGGATTTGCTCTGGCGGATTCGATGTTCACGGGGAACGTGGGCATCACTCGACGGGAGGTTTCCGTCGAAGAGGTCAAGGCGCTGGTTGCTCAGGGTATTGAATCTTGTTGTAACCCGAGCCATGCCGCGACTATCGCGGCAATGAGGTCGCGGTTTGGGATCGATGTATCGATTCCCGAAACGCCGCCTCGTGTGGCGCTTGGACCAGGCGACTCCGTGGTGATTATGGGTGTTCGCGGTTTGCCGCGACTCACTGACCGCCACGAGTACGCGGAGGAGGAAATTGCGAAAGCGACTTTCTCTTTCACGGAGTATACCATAATCCCCGCGGTAAGTGTGGATGAGGTATACGAAAAAATTGTTGCTCTTTCAGGGCAACAATCCAAGGCTAGAGTCGGATACACGGTTTGGGTCCCGGCCATAGCAAACGGCGGCTTGAAGGGATTGTTGGAAGAACTGGCAGCTCGTGGGTGGGAGATAATTCCATCTGAAGAGAATTAAGTTCTTCAACGATCCTAAGGAGCTGTGTAGTTTCTACAACTTCGCACAGCTCCGACTCCCAGAAATTCTGAAAAAATTCGGAGTTTGTGGAAGTAAAAAATCGCAACTTAAAAATTTAATATGTGCAACTGCTCGAGGGTAGCGTCTTGGGTATCTGTATTTTTGCAGATCCTCAAGATACTGCTCTACGAGCAGAAATAGAGGATTATTATCGACCCTGAAAGGGCGATAAAAGGAGGAAAAGCAAATGAGAATCCAGTGCGATCGTTATTTCGATCCCCCAAAGTCTGGAACGTTCTGTTTCCAGATAGAGTTGATCTATGAGGACCCGGCAGAGGAAGGATTTGTTTTTCCATCTCTCGATGACGACGGTTGCCGGTGGCTATTAGGATTCATCGACAAAGAGATTAATCTTCTTCAACCTGGCGGAACGACAATCCTTCTGAAAAGAGAAGGGTACAGCGGGGAGACAATAGAGAAGGCCGTAAATATAGTTTTCTCTCAGATTCTTTTTCGCGGTATCCGTCGAAAGGGAGGGGGCTTATTATGAGATGATTCTCGAGAATAAAAATAGTTGAGATAATCTCTGAGATTATTCTCATGAGTCGCCTCCAACCCAAAAATAGTAACGAGAGAATTCTTCCGGAAATAATTCTGAAAAAGTCCTCTCCTTACTAAAAGGAGATTGACCTCGCTAAATCTCAGAGAGATTTGTGTGAGGCTCCGGCTGTATGCTCGGAGAAAAATAGTTCTTTGAAAAACCTTCATAGCGGCGAAGTGGTTACAATTAAAATATATTTCATATATCGATTAGACGCCTGCCTACCGGCAGGTAGGAATTCGTGTTAATCAGATAAATTGTAGCCAGCTCGCCGTTATGAGGCAAAATAAAAAAGAAAGGAGGAACGAAAGAATGGTAGGATATTTTATTCTGATGGTAGCGGTGGCGGTTGCGCTTGCTCTGTGGGAAATCCAGAAGGAAGGTGAATACGGGTGGGGCAAAAAACTGCCGACATGGAGAATTAAACCAGGAGGACGATTTATCACCTCCGAAGGGAGGGAGATAATGCTCAGTGGTTATAAACGTCGGTTGTCGATATGGATTATTCGGATATTGGGAGGAAGAGATCTTACTGGATATCATCTTTATATGGTGATTTTTTTGGTGTTAATAGTCCATCTACCACACTGTTTTTTTACCCCTTGGAGGTGGTCACTCGAAAGTCTTCTAATTGGTTTCTTGGCGGGTTTGTTTCTAATAGAAGATTTCCTGTGGTTTGTTCTTCATTGGAGCCCCAAGTATGGGATTAAGAACTTCCACAAGAATAATCCTAACATCTATTGGCATCCACACTGGTGGGGTCCGGTGCCGGACTGTTACTGGTTGTATGCCATAGCCGCCGGCTTGTTGATCTTTCTGGGAAGAGGAGCAATTTGACAAAACAGGGCGAGGGAGAACATGAGTTCGTTTGGCCCTCGCCTCCATCTTCCAGTCCATAAAATCTTTTGTGGGCTGAAAGATGGGAAATAAAAAATAGTTCTTTGGAAAAATATTTTCGTTTCCTTTGAGTTCGTCCGGTTTCTCTGGATTAGTTCTAAGGAAACGAAAATAAAAAGAAGAAAGGAAAAGGAGGGCATTTACAATGGAAGTTATCAGGCAAGATGTCGTGACAGTCGGAGGGGTCCAGAGCCAGTTCATTGGGGTTCAAGTAGGAGAGTTTCTCCTGCGTCCCGATAGTGACTCTGGACTGCGGCCAGACGACCTTCGGGTACAGGGTCACTTTATCACAGTAGTGATTGAGGGAGGAAAAGCCCCACTACGAGTGAGACTTCACTCGGAGGGAATCAGCTGTCGTGGCTTTCTAAGCCACATTTCAGCTGAAGAGAGAAATATTCTCTCTAAACTGGCCGCCGATCTTACTGGTCGGGTATGGCCGGATACCGGAGAAACTCTCCGGCAACGGATAGATATCCTTGAAGAAGGTAAAGTCCTCAAAGCCCTACAAGACCTCTTCAAGGGTGTGGAGTGGATAAGACAATGAGGGGGATAAATCTTTACCATCGGATTCCTTTCATTGGCCGTCGTCTTGGAGAAGTCTTCTTTCCCATTAGCAACTAAATATATTACTGTCTTCGACCTTGTGCGGCGAAGCCGCACGGAGCGGAAGCGGGGTAAGTAGATTCAATCTATAATCGCTACCACAACGCGATAAAGGTCCAGAAATGGATCAGGAAGAAGTTCGACTCTTCTTCCTATCATTCAACTCATTTTATAAAAGTGGGCTGAAAGATGGGAATATAGTTCTTTGAGAAAAATTAAATATGTGAAATCTTCATAGCGGCGAAGTGGTTACAATGAAAATATATTTTTATGTAGATTAGACACCTGCCTACCGGCAGGTAGGAATTCGTGTTAATCAAATACCGAGCCTCGCTCTGCGGGGCGAAGGTGAAGATGAAATTTTAATTTCATCGACTAGATTGTAGCTAGCTCGCCGCCTAGAAAGGAGGTCAATCATGAGGTGTTTCTTAAAGAAATGGAGAAAGAAAAAAGAAGAAGAAAGGAAACGGGAGGAGGTTCAACGCCGAGCTCAACTTATTGAAGAGCTGAAAGCAAATACGTGGATTGCGATGAGTCTTGAAACCCTCCGAGAGATAAAAACTCGGCCCCCTCGAGAAAGCAAGTACCAGGATCGCCATGAGTTCCGGTATAATGTTGTCATCTATGATATCCAGAAACATTATATCGAGGGAAGGTTGAGTGGGACCGGCGTTAAATTGGAGGACATCGGGATTTCAGAGAAAGAGCTCCACGACATCTGGCTGGCGGCAGTGAAGGCCGACATTATAGTCGACGCAAAAGAATTCGGCCTTACTGTCATAGGGGGTTCTGGAGTATTAACGAAATAAGGTACAATAGGCGGCACAGGTTCGCGGCAGAGAAGTTGAAAAATTTCTCTGTCGCGAACAAATACATTTTTTAAAATATTATATTTGAGGCCAGAGGCGCTCTCGTAAAGTGAGAAATTTCTCTCTCCTCAACTCTTCTTTTATGAGAAGAGTGATCCACTTTGCGAGAGCACCTCTGCTCTTGACAAATACCAAAAAAAAATTAAAATTGGAAATAGTAGCTACATATTCAGTTTTTGCCGAAACTCCGGACGATTGAAGGAGAAGTAGGTTTACTCGCCAAAATTTCGAAGAAACTTAGGCGGGCTGAAAAGGTCGGGCTACTAGTAAAGATTAAATATTGATTAATTCTGAAAGATTATGCCAAAAGCACAAGTTGATCAGGAATTCCTTGAGTATCTCATTAAGGCCTTGGTTGATCACCCAGAAGATGTCAAAATCGACCGCAAGGTTGATGAGATGGGAGTCTTACTTTCTTTGAAAGTACATCCCGAAGATATGGGCCAGATCATCGGCAAGGAAGGCTCTACCGCCAGATCCATAAGATCGCTGGTTCGCATTGTCGGTCTGAAAAATCACGCTCGTGTGAATTTGAAGATCGAGGAACCAGAGGGCGCCGCTGCTCGACCTACTCGAGGAAGGAGAACTCCGGCTGGAGGAGAGGAGCTGGAAGAACTGAAATTGTAAGCAGAAATTTCTGCTGACAAAAAGCGAGAACCGTGCTATCATAATTGGTAGTGCGGTTTTCGTTTACCGAGCTTCCGAAGGAAGCGAAGGTGAAGAAGAAAACAAAGTCTTCTTTGACTACCGAGCTTTCACGGATGAGTCAAAGAACATTCTGTTCTTTTCCACCTTTCGCTACGCTCAGGTAAGCGAAGGTGAAGATGAAGGCAAACTTCGCAGAAGGAAAACTTCATCGCCTATGACTTTTGATGTTATTACAATCTTTCCAAATCTTTTCAGCTCTTTTCTAAATGAGAGTTTAATTGCCCGTGCCCAAAAAAAGCAGCTGATTAAAATTAAGATTCATAATCTAAGGGAGTGGACGAAAGATCGTCACAAAACAGTTGACGACAGACCATTTGGCGGGGGATTAGGGATGGTGTTAAAGATTGAGCCGATTTATAAAGCAGTAAAAGAGATTAAACGAAAAACAAAAAACCTGCCTGCCGGTAGGCAAGGCAAAAAACAAAAAACTAAAACTATTTTGTTCACGCCAAGGGGAAAGAAGTTTAATCAAAAAATGGCTTATCAGTTATCAAGGTTAAATCAAATTATAATGATTTGTGGCCGTTACGAAGGAGTGGACGAGAGAGTGGCAAAACATATTGCTGACCTTGAATTATCAATTGGCGATTATGATTTAATGGGTGGGGAATTGCCAGCAATGATAGTAATGGAAACAGTAGCCAGGTTAATTCCCGGTGTTTTGGGAAAACCAGAATTATTGAAAGAGAGAGTTACCAAAGAAAAAGGATTTATTGAATATCCGCAATATACGAGACCTGAAATTTTTGAGTCAAAAAGAGGAGTAAAGTGGCTGGTGCCCAAAGTGCTATTATCCGGCCACCACCAAAAAATCGAAGAGTGGCGAGCGAAACGCGCTAAACATATTGGCAAGTAGAAAAATTTTTGTTATTCTATATCTATTAACAACATCCCAGCCGCGACCTAACTTAGTATTACCACCGGGTAGGTACTCAAGCGGTCAACGAGGTGAGTCTGTAAAACTCATGCCTTCGGGCTACGGGGGTTCGAATCCCTCCCTACCCACACCTTCGCTCTTCGCTATGGCTCAGAGCTACGGTGTGCAAAGCACTCTTTAGCTAAACATGAAATACAGGTAAATTATATTAGCGAAGGTGTGTCCTCCGTAGCTTCATGCGAAGGAGGACAAAAAAATGAAAAGCTATTCTGTCTTATTATTAATTTATCTTGTAACGGCATTTTTTCTGCCTGGATTGATACTTTATTTTACAGACTGGGTCAATTTTGAGTCAGGAATTCTTACTGGTTTCTGGATTACTGCGGTAACTTGGTTTTTCATAAGGATAACTACCGAAAAAAAGTCATAAGCTATGTATTATGTTTACATTTTAAAGAGCCTGAAAGATGGAAGTAACTATATTGGTGTAACCACCGACCTGAGAAAAAGATTACAAGAGCATAATTCCAAAGGATACAAGTTTACAACCGCGAAGCATCCATATAAAATTATTTGGTATTCAGTATTTAAGGATAAGACAAGAGCGTACAAATTCGAAAAATATTTAAAAACTGGTTCGGGAACGGCATTTTTAAGAAAACATTTAATTTAAATCAAAATTCAAAATGGCGAAAAAATATCCGATTCCAATTATAAAAGTGAAAGTAATAAAAGTTAATGGTCCTTGCGAGGCGGATCACAAAGTAGGTGATACTTGGAAATTTCCATTAACTAAATGTCCAAGAGGGCTGTGCACTTGGGCTTTGACTGCGATATTTCCTTATATTACAACCCTTGGCTACGGTGGAAGATTGCCTTGGGAAAAGAAAAAAGGATATACTGTTGCTAGTTGTTCTGATCCCGATAACACTGTAACTTTTGAAATAACAGTGGAGAATAAGAAGTAGAATTTCCTCAATGATACCAAAAGAACAATTAGAGAGATTATACAATAAAGGCTTGTCGATGATGGAGATAGCTGAAAAAGAGAGGTGTTCGCATTCGAGTATTAGATATTGGATGGGAAGGTATGATATTCCTCGTCGTTCTTGGAGCGAAGCAACATATATAAAAAGAAATCCAAAAGGTGATCCATTTAAAATAAAGCAAAGATTAAATAAAAGCGATATTTTATTAAGAGGGTTAGGATTGGGTTTATATTGGGGAGAAGGAGATAAAAGTAGCAATAATACACAAGTCAGAATGAGTAATACCGACCCCTATCTTATAAAAAAATTTAGAGATTTTTTAGCTAAAATATATAGCGTGAAAGAAGAAAAATTTAAATATTCTTTAGCTATGTTTAATGATGGTGATAAAATAAAAGCAGTAAAATTCTGGAAGGGTCACCTAGGAATTGAGAGAAATCAACTTGGAAAGATAATTGTAATACCACCACAGGGAAGAGGAACATATAAAGAAAAAAATCAATTCGGCGTAATTACTATTACCGTATGTAATAATAAACTAAAAGAAAAAATTTTAGAAGAACTTAAGCAAATTTAAGTTTTCTCAATTTATTACGCCGAAGTAGTTCAGTGGTAGAACGCTTTCTTGGTAAGAAAGAGGTCGTGGGTTCAATTCCCACCTTCGGCTTGAAAATAAAAAAATATGGCAGTAAAAAAGAAACCATTTATTAAACTTCAGTGCGTGGTTTGTAAAAGAATAAACTACTTTACTCACAAATCAAAAAAAATTGTTGAGAAAAAATTAGAATTGAAAAAATACTGTAAGTGGTGTCGAAAGCACACCGTGCACAAAGAGACTAAAAAGTAATATGGAAATAAAAATTGTTAAAGATTCAATAAATAAAAAAGAACTTATTGATATAGCAAAAGGTCAATTTGGCGACTTAGTAAAGGCGGTGGTTGATGTTGGACAGAGAATAATGGCCGTGGGCGGTGAAATGCACGCTGATGAAGAAGTAATATTAATGGAGCAAGAAGGTTCAAAGCGAGAACATACCTGGGGCATTAATCTTTATCCGGGAAAAAGCGGAGAAGAATTGATAGAGTTTGATTCTATAATTAATATTAAGCCTTCCTATGGTAATCGTTCGCGAGATGTGGGGAATCCGGAGACAAGAGAAGAGATTAAGATGATTGTAAATAAATTAATCGTGGAGTGAAAATATGAAGATTTTTCATAAAGAATTAGCTAAAGAAGGGTG